>JACMLA010000793.1 GCA_014379815.1 Bryobacteraceae bacterium
CGGGAACGACCACGGCCGCGATCACGCCAAGGATCTGATCGACAAACCCGCGAATCGACTCGGGGGTCAGGACATCGAAGTTGTCCGTCTCGCCGGGAGGTGTGTGGAATTTGGCACGAAGGGCCGCGCGTGTCGTATCCAAACCTTCTTCCAGCGTTAAGCCGGAGCCTTCCTTCGACTTTCCGAAAATCGCGAATCCACGTTTTCCAAACATCGAGGTATATACCGACATCGGAATGTAAATCGGCGTATCGAGACTGCGGCCAAAGTTGGATCCCTGCTTATCCAGAAGACCTACTACGGTGAATTCAAAGCCTCCAAATCGTAACTTCTTTCCAAGGGGCGAAGCACCGCCGTAGAGTGCGTCCCGGATGTCCACACCCACCACAGCCACGGGCCGGTTCAAGCGCTCTTCGTTCTCGGTGAAAAAGCGCCCTTCCTGAACGGGAACTTCCCGGATCTCCGGAAGCGTGTACGAGCAACCGATGATGCTGGCGCCCTCGAAGGACTGGCCCTCGCCCTTAACATCTTCGACCCGATTGGTATAGGGACTGTACAGGATGTCTTCCCCAGCTGCGGTGCGCAGGAAGTCGACTTCTTCACGTTGCATGCGGCGGTTACGCTTCTGCTTCTCGATTACTTGCTTGCGGGTTTGATTTCCCACCTGAGCGACCTGAGCGACCAGGAAGCTCTCAGTACCGAACTGCTTGGCAGTAATCCCTTCGGCATACACCCCGAGGCCGTCAATGGCGGCACCGACGAGGATCACGCTGGCAACCCCAATGATGACGCCCAGCAGAGTGAGGAAGCTGCGCAACTTGTGAGCGCGAATGGAATCAAGCGCCAGTGCGGCTGAAGTCGAAATGTCGTACCAGAAACTCATTGCTCCTGCCTCCCCCAAAGCCATAACAGAACGGCACCGAATCGCGCTGCCCACGCATGCTCGTTATGGCTGGCACCGGCGATTTCGTAATACGTCAAATTCTTCCCGGATTCCCACCCTCTTGCCAGCAGGGTTTCCCGAAGCATTCGCGCATCCTCCACGATTCGATGCGGCTCGTCGCCCTCGTGCGTTCCTACATCCAGCCAGATTCTCGGACGGGTTTTCCCGTTGTATGCCTGGACGAAGTCGAGGATCGCCCGATTATCCCACCAGACGGATGGGGAAATCACTGCGGCATTTCCAAAGACGCGCGGGTAGAGCAAAGACGTTTCCAGAGAAACCAGCCCGCCAAGCGAGGATCCACAGACGGCGGTATGGGACGCAGCTTTCAAGGTGCGAAACTCGCGATCGATAAATGGTTTGATTTCCCGCGCTAGCATCTGTGCATAACGGTCCGCTTTCCCCCCTTTCCTACGCCGTTTGTCACGCGTTGGTGTATATTCGGAAATTCGTTTTGCACCCGTGTTGTAGATGCCAGCCAGGATGACAGGCGGGATCCTGCCTTCGCGGATCATGTAGTCGGCCGTGACATCAGCCCTCCAGTCGTTGCCTCCGTACGCAGTTGCAGGATCGAAAAGATTCTGCCCGTCCTGTAAGTACATAACGGGATAGCGGCCTCCCACGGCGTCATAACCCGGTGGCAGATAGATAACAAGATCGCGACTGGTGGAAAGATAACGGGAACAGAACCTATGGAAGTAGCGGAGACGCCCTTCGTCTTTGGCGCGTAACAATTCCCCGATTGTACGTTGGGGCCCCGATTGTGCGTTCAGCTGGGCCTGTAACGGGAACGATGAGACACTGTAGGCTCCGCCAATAAACTACGCATGCGTCGAGAATCTATTAAGTGGTACAGTCCGTCCCTGCACAAAGACATGGAGCTTCTGGCCTATGGGCACCGTGGTTTTCCGCTAGTGGTGTTTCCCACTTCCGGCGGACGTTTTTGGGAATACGAGGACCGGGGGATGATTCACCCTCTGGCGCCCAAGATCGATCGTGGAGAACTCCAGGTTTTTTGCGTCGATTCAGTGGACCGCGAATCGTGGTACGCACGCTGGAAAAGCCCGCAGGACAGACTGGACCGGCAAAACGCATTTGACGCCTATCTGGTCCACGAACTCGTTCCCTTTGTGAAAAATCGGACAAGCTGGCCGCAGATGGGCACCACCGGATGCAGCTTTGGCGCCTACCACGCGGTGAATTTCGCGCTGCGCCATCCCGATATCGTGACCTACGCAGTCAGCATGTCGGGCGCTTTCGACATACCCAAACGGTTCCTTGAAGGTTTCTATAATCAGGACGCCTTTTTCCATAGCCCACTCGACTACCTGCCGGGTAACAATAATCCGTGGTTCATGGAGCGCTTCCGGCGCAACCACTACGTTCTGGCGGTGGGAAATCACGATCCGCTATTCGACCAGAGTGTTAAACTGGCTCATCTGTTCGGGATGAAGGGGATTCCTCATAATCTCGATGTCTGGCAGGGTTTTGTGCACGACTGGCCATGGTGGCATCACATGGCCCGCAAATTCTTCGTCTGATTGCCTGAAGACGGCAAGGCGAAAGGAGCACATATGGTTCGAATTGGTGTCCTTTACGGGATGGAAGACTCCTTCCCACCCGCCCTCGTAAGCCGGATCAACGAAATGGGCGTTCCCGACGTCGGCGCCGAGCACCTGGTGACTGGCGGCGTGCGCATGGCGGTCCCGTGTCCTTACGGCGTGATCGTGGACCGCATTTCGCACGACATTCCGTTCTATCGTTCGTACTTGAAAAACGCTGTCCTGACTGGGACGAAGGTGATCAACAATCCCTTCTGGTGGAGCGCGGACGACAAGTTTTTCAACTACGCTCTGGCTTCTAAACTCGGTGTCGCGGTGCCGGCTACGGTGCTACTTCCGCACCGGAAGCATCCTCCAAACACTACCGACAGGTCAATGAGGAACCTTGAGTATCCTCTCGACTGGGATGGCATCTTTCGCCACGTAGGATTTCCCGCGTTTTTGAAACCTCACGACGGAGGCGGATGGCGGGATGTCTACAAGGTGGACAACCCCGACGAATTCTTCGCTGCGTACCACCAGTCCGGAGACCTCTGCATGACGCTCCAGGCGGCTGTCGACTTTACCGAGTACTTCCGCTGTTATGTGATCGATCAGGAGAGGGTTCACATCATGCGTTACGACCCAAAACAGCCTCATCACCTTCGCTATGTGCCCGGCAATCCTCCTCCTGAACCGAAGCTTGGGGAACGCATCGTCAAGGATTCGCTGATTTTGTGTAAGGCACTCGGGTACGACCTCAACACAGTCGAGTTTGCGGTGGAAGACGGTGTGCCGTATGCCATCGATTTCATGAATCCTGCACCTGATGCAGGGTATGAATCAGTCGGACCGGATAACTTCCGCTGGATTGTCAACGCGGTTGCCGACATGGCAGTGAAGCGCGCTCTGGAACCGTCGGGCCCACCGTTGCAACTTCGCTGGTCGCAGTTCCTTGGTGCCCAGGGGGCCACAACCGCTCAGGAGGCCACAACTAATGAGTGGACGTCGCCCTCCCAGTCTTAACATTGGGATTGAAGAGGAATATCAGACAATCGATCCGGTAACGCGCGATCTGCGTTCTCATATCGATGTCGAAATCGTGCAGAAAGGCAAGACGCTGCTAGCGGAGCGCGTGAAGCCTGAGATGCATCAGTCGGTGGTCGAAATCGGTACCGGGGTCTGCGAAACGATTCAGGACGCGCGCGCCGAGATCACCAGTATCCGCCGCCATATGATTGACCTCGCGAGGCAGAATGGCTTGCGCATCGCAGGTGGTGGAACGCATCCTTTCGCAACCTGGTATACCCAGGAAATCTATCCCGACGAGCGTTACCGGACGATCGTGGAAGACCTCAAGATGGTCGCGAGGGCGAACCTGATTTTCGGATTGCACGTTCATATCGGGATCGAAGACCGTGAGTCCATCATTCAGATCATGAATGGAGCGCGATACTTTCTGCCTCACTTACTAGCTTTGAGTGCGAACTCTCCGTTCTGGCTGGGCATGGATACCGGGCTGCATTCCTATCGCTGCAAGGTCTTCGATAAATTTCCGCGAACCAACATTCCCGATCTGTTCAGCAGCTGGGCCGAGTTTGAAAACTACGTTGATCTGTTGATCAAGACAAACTGTATCGACAACGCCAAAAAGATCTGGTGGGATATCCGGCCGCACCCGCACTTTCCTACTCTCGAGTTCCGGGTCTGCGACATGCCGATGCGGGTAGACGAGACAATCGCAATCGCTGCCCTTTGCCAGGCCATCATCGCAAAACTATGGCGATTGCACGAAGCGAATCTCTCCTTCCGCCATTACAATCGAGCTCTCATTATGGAGAACAAGTGGCGTGCCGCTAGGTATGGAATCGGTGGCAAGCTAATCGATTTCGGAAAGCAGCAGGAAGTTCCTTACCCACAGTTGATCGAGGAACTGATTGAATTCGTCGGCGATGTGGTCGATGAGCTTGGCAGCAGGGAAGAGATCAACTACATCGCCCAGATCCTAAAGCATGGGACAGGCGCCGATCGCCAGCTAAAGGTGTTCGCCGAAACGGGTGACCTCAACAAAGTCGTGGATTACATGATTGAAGAAACGGAGAGAGGTCTGTCCGAACCGGCAGGAGCCGTAGCAGGGGAGCAGCATTGAACGTACCGTTCGACCCTGAGTTAAAGCCGGGAGCCGGCAACGCGGTCGAGGCCTGCTTGCGAATTCAGGCCCACGAAAAAACCACGCTGATCACCGATCGCGCATGCCTCGAGATTGGCTCAGCACTGGCAGATGCACTCGAGAGCCGCGGCTTACGCTACAACGCATTCGTGCTGGAAGAACTGGCTTCGCGCCCATTAAAAGATATGCCGGCAGAGGTTCTGGCGGATATGGAAACCAGTGACGTCAGCATCTTCGCCGTGAAGGCGCAGCACAATGAGCTGCGCACCCGCATGCAGATGACCGACGTAGTGAACCGCCGCAAGATGCGTCATGCGCATATGGTCAACATAGATCGGCGCATCATGCTGGAAGGTATGCGCGCGGACTTCAATGAAGTGGATCGCATCAGCACGCGAGTCTGGGAGCTGGCAAGCCATGCCCGTGAAATCCGCGCTACCAATCCAGCCGGTACCGAGTTGCACGCAACGTTTTCTCCGGATCTGAAGTGGCTGAAGACGAGCGGAATTATCAGCCCACATAAATGGGGCAATCTGCCTGGCGGAGAGACCTTCACCACGCCCCAGCAAGTAGATGGGGTCTTCGTTATTGACGGTGTGGTTGGAGATTACCTGTGCGAGAAGTACGGGGACCTTCGCGAAACTCCGCTAACGATTCGGGTGAAGGGCAATCGTCTGACGGAAGCGTCTTGCCAAAATCAGGAACTGCAGCGCGAGTTCTGGGAATACTGCCACACCGACGAGAACAGCGACCGCGTGGGCGAGTTTGCGATCGGAACCAACATTGCCGTACATGACGTAATCGGGAATATCCTGCAGGATGAAAAGATTCCGGGAATTCACATTGCGTTCGGGAATCCCTACGGAGCTCATACAGGAGCCGATTGGTTTTCCGCCACGCACATCGATGTAGTTGGTCGTGACTTCGACATCTGGATCGACGGACGTCAGATTATGAAACACGGAGCGTTCCTGCTTGATACCGAGCCACAGGCAGTGGTTTAACGACAGCTGGACGCCGGAGAAGTACGCCACCTTTTTGCGCCTGCTCGGCGAGCGCGTCGGAGAGCCAGCGCGCTTTCGCCATAGCGAGACGCCGATCTTTGTCGACAGTTCGCTTGTGGATCGCATGGCAACTGCCGGTCGCGAGATCCTTGAGCAGTTGCTCGAAAACAGCGAGTACCAGCGCGCCTCGGCTGAGGCGATCCCGCCAAAATACCGGGTTCCTAACGAAGCAAGTCATCCTTTGTTTGTGCAGGCCGACTTTGGTTTAGATGAAAATCTAAACCCGAAGCTGGTCGAGATTCAGGGCTTTCCGTCGCTGTACGCGTACCAGCCTGTCATGTCGGAGTGTTATCGCGAAGCTTACGAAATCGACACCGCTCTGTCCACTTTGCCGGATCGCACAACCTCTCAGGCGTACGTTGAGCTGCTGGGAAAAGCAGTTTGCGGCACCCAGGATCCTGAGAATGTTTTCCTTCTGGAAGTCCAGCCGGAGACTCAAAAGACACATTGCGACTTCGTCCTGACAGAACGTCTGTTCGGAGTACGGGCCATCGACATAGAGTCCGTAAAGAAGCGCGGAAATAAACTATACGCTCCGGGCGATGTGCCGATCCACCGCATTTACAATCGCGCAATTGTGGACGAAATTGAGCGCAAAGGAGTGCAACTCGGGTTCGACTGGCGTGACGACCTTGATGTAGAGTGGGCCGGGCATCCCAACTGGTTTTTCCGCCTGAGTAAGTTTTCTTTACCGTACCTGGACCATCCGGCCGTCCCACGGACCATGTTCGCGAGGCCGGTGGATGATCCCGAGCGCTGGGTTCTCAAGCCGCTATACTCGTTCGCGGGCCTTGGGGTAATCGTAGGGCCGACGAAAGAACAAGTTGCCAAAGCTTCTCCGGAAGAATATATTCTTCAGGAACGCGTCGATTTCCGGCCTGTCATCC
>JACMLA010000794.1 GCA_014379815.1 Bryobacteraceae bacterium
GAGTCCTTACAAAGAGATTCTCGAATTTTACCGGCTCTTCGTCCTTTCCAACGCCGCACTGAACCATCAGCGAGCCCAGTTCTCGATCCCGCCGGAGCAACAGCTTGCCTATTACAACTCGCATTCTGAGGACTATCGTGAAGCTCGTGTTCGGATGATCTACGTTCCGTTCGAAGACGAAAAGTCCGAGGCTCTGGCGAAAAGCAAAGCTGCCGATTTCGCAAAGCAAGCCAGATCTGGCGTGGACTTCGTGAAGCTGGCCAAATCGAACGAGAAAGAATCCACTGTGGCCACGGGTGAGGAGTTTGTCGTAAAGCCGGACTCCAACCAGCCGCCCGAGCAGATGCGGAAGGTGCTGCTGGCTTCGAAGGCGGGCACAATTACAGATCCGCTGCGCCACGACAATGGCTACTATGTGTTCCGCATCGAATCCGTTGCCGTCCAGCCTTACGCCAGCGTAAAGGACGAGATCTTCAGAAAACTCGGGGACGACCACGCCCGGGAGTGGCAAAACAAGATCCAGGGACAAATCACCGTCCAGATCGAAAATGAAGCATTTTTCCAGAGCAATGCGAAGCAGTAACCGCGCTCTGTTCCGGTTTTGGGGAGTAGCACCGGACAATGTTTTCGCCCGCCTGCCCCAGCTTCGAGGTCGTCGAATCTCCGTTAGCTATCGCCCGCACTTAACGGCCTGGCGCGGAGAATTGTTATCGCGCTCGCACAAAGGCGACGCCGTCTATGCCGGGTGCTTTCTCCGGAAGCGCCGGATCGTATTGGATCAGCAAATGGTGAAGACGCCGCGCGTGCTTGAGCGAATCTTCGTCCACGAAGTCTTTCACTTCGTCTGGTCCCGCCTCGCCCGCGATCTGCGGGAGTCCTACGAACTCATGATCCTATCGGAGATTCAGGCAAGCACAAGAGGGGAGCTCGGATGGTCCGCGGAGTCTCTCAAGATCAAACTTTCTGCACAGGAGATCGCCACCCGAAACCGCAAATGGAAAGACTATCTCTGTGAAAGTTTCTGCGATACGGGGGGCTGGTTATATGGCACCGCTACCCGCTATTCAGAGATGACACTCGATCGTGCCTCCCGCGACCTGCGCAGAGCGTGGATACGGGAGAACATCGAAACCCGCCCGATCACGATTTAAACTTATACTAAAGATCAGGAGTCCCTTTGCCTGCAATGCTGCGCGCCACGTTTGGATTGATTCTGGCCTTTACGCTTCTTAGCTGCGCCTCGAACAAAGAAGGTAGCGTCAGCGCCGCCGCAGGTAGTAAGGAAACCGGGGCCAGGCGAAACTCAGCGCCTCCGTTCTCTTTGAGAGACACGGACGGTAAGATCGTTAACCTCGCCGATTACAAGGGCAAGGTAGTTTTGCTCAATTTTTGGGCCACCTGGTGCGGTCCCTGCAAGGTAGAGATCCCCTGGTTTGTCGAGTTCGAGCAGAAGTATAAGGATCGTGGGTTTGCGGTGCTGGGCGTCGCGATGGATGAAGACGGTTGGGACATTGTGAAACCCTACCTGACTAAGAACAAGATCAACTACCGTATCGTTCTTGGAGACGACAAGATCGCGGATTCGTTCGGCGGTGTGGAATCCCTGCCCACGACTTACGTGCTTGACAAGGATGGCGGGATCGTCAGCGAGCATGTAGGTTTGGTGAGCAAGAGTGACTATGAACAGGAAATCGTTAAACTTCTGGGTGGGACAGCTGATTCTGGCAGCCGTGATTCCGGCATCCTCATCGCTGGCGCAAACCACCCTTAACTCCCTTAGCAGCGTCGTTTTTGTAATCGCGCCGGAGAAAGTGATCGCGAAACGCGGAAGTACTCAACCTGTGGAGTTTACCGTTCAGGTGAAGAGCGGCTACCACGTAAACAGCAACACGCCGGAAGACGAGTTCCTGATCCCGCTTCGCTTTACTTTCACCTCCGACAGTGGTGTCCAGATCGACGCGATGCAGTATCCTAAGCCGACTTTGGAGAAACTGCAATTCAGCACGAAACCGGTCTCGGTACTTCAGGGTGATTTCAAGACCAAAGCAACTTTGAAAATTCAGCCAACCGCCACGGCGGGACTCACGCATGTGCTCGGCAAACTTCGCTATCAGGCGTGCAACGACCGCCTGTGCCTGCCTCCGAGAACACTGGAAGTCAAGATACCGGTCGAGATCCGCAACTGAAAGCAGGCAGTCTCCTGCTGATCCGGCCAGGGGCTATCGGAGACTTCATTGTGTCTCTCCCCGCTATGTCGCTTCTCGCAGTCAATACCTCGAGCTGCGAACTGTGGACCAGTTCTGCCTGCGTTCCTCTGGTCGAATTCTGTGATCACGTAAAATCCATCGCGTCAACCGGGCTCGATCTGCTGGAATTTGGGCTGGATCCCCCAGCGAAAGACCTTCTTCAAAAGTTCGACCGGATCGTTTCCTGGTACGGGTCTTCGCGACTGGAATTTCGGGAGACCGTTCGGCATCTTCCAATCACCTTTCACCCCGCCGTGCCTCAGGACGCATCGACCCACGCTGTCGACTTCTATCTGACCCACGCAGGCGGACCTCACGGGGCGATTCCGATACTGAAGGGCTTCGCTACGGAACCAAAGCGGAACTTCGTCGCCTGCCAGCCTTTCTCAGGCAGCGTTTCGAAGAATTGGCAACCTGAGAACTTCCGCCAGCTGGCTCAGAGCCTGACGCTACCGCTCGAGTTCGCCGTTGGACCTGAAGAAGACTGGCCCGGGGCAAACCGGTTTACCAGCCTCGCGGAGACAGCGCGCTGGCTGGCGTCGGCGCGAGTTTATGTCGGCAACGACTCCGGTATCACGCACCTCGCCGCTGCTGTGGGAATCCCGGTTGTCGCAATATTCCGCCGAACGGATCCACAAGTTTGGGCGCCGCGAGGGACAAATCGGGTCCAGGTTCTGACCGGCACGCCGGGTGTAGACGAAGTCAAGCAAGCCATTATGGATCTGATTTAAAGCCTGC
>JACMLA010000795.1 GCA_014379815.1 Bryobacteraceae bacterium
GACCCTGCGTCATTCCAGCGTTGAACCCAAAAGTTCCCGCAGCGCGCGCTTCCCATACGTTGATCCGGAGCATGCGGCCCTCATATCCGGCTTTCACAGAATGCTTGTTAAGGATTTTACTAAGGTTGCCTGACAAGCCATAGTTATTAAATCCACTCTGCCGTTGGTCGCCGCCACCAAGTGAAGTCTGCCCTGATACGTCGAATCTCGGAAACATCAACCGGTCGACCGCAAAATCCAGATCTCTTGGGAGTCCAAGGCTGGAAGGTACAAAATCAAGGCCCTGATTGTCGAACAGGAAACGGTTTCGGGCGAACGAGAGGCGCAGGTTCAGGAGCGTTGTCGCATTGAGCGTATTGGTATAGTCGACCACCGCATTCCGACCGTAGTCGTTGTTATTGATGCGGCCTTCCGCTATCCCTGTGTCCCCTGGAAACAACTGAGGCGGTCCATTAAAATACCGGCGATAGGAGAATCTGCCAAACAGGCGCTGCTTGTCGTTGAGGTTGTAGTCAACCTTTATGTCGAAATTGTCTGTGTTGAAAGCATTGGAACCATTGGCGTAAAAGTTATTCTGACCGGTTCCCGGATCGCCCGGCTGATTCGGGAGCGGAAAGAATTTAAGCACGTTTGCCGCTACAGGGTCTATGCGATTTGACGGTACTGAATTCCCCGGAAATGGATCCCGAATAGAACCGGATCCGGAAGGATTGGGCCTGGTGGTGGCAGGATCGTAGATAGTAATCAGCTGCGTCACGCTCGACCGTGTTTGAGAAAAATCTCCGATGCGCTGCAGAGCGGTCGGCACAGTGGTCGTTCTCTCCAGAAAGCTGCGCTCCCTCAGTGCTTCGTAGGCCGCGAGGAAAAACAGCTTGTTGCGAATCACAGGACCGCTGAACTGTCCCCCGAACTGATTGCGTTTGAAGCTGCCAAGCGGTACACCACGCTGATTGGCAAAGAAGCTGTTTGCATCGAGGACGGAGTTGCGAAGGAATTCAAACGCGCTGCCGTGGAAGTCATTGCTACCAGACTTGTAGACCACGTTGAGGACCGCGGTCATGCTGCGCCCGAACTCCGCGTTGAAGTTCTGCGCCTGCAGTTTGAACTCAGCAACAGCATCGATGGGAGGGAAAACGGAAACTCCGGCAAAGCCGTTTACCGTTGGGAATGCTGCGCTCGAGCCATCGATCAGAACATCGAAAGTGCCGCCGCGTGAGCCGTTAACGCTAAAGCCTACTCCATTGTGCGCATTGCCGATGCCCCCGGTCACGCCCGGAGTCAGATTCACGAGGCTGTACACGTTGCGGGTATTCAGAGGCAGTTCGAGAATCGCCTTGTTGTTGACCACCTTGCCAACCGAAGACGTTGTCGCCTCGACCACCGCGGCATCGGCGTTTACCGATATAGATTCACTTACCTCGCCCACCTGCAACACGACATCGACGCGCGCCTGCTGCTGAATCCGGAGCTGAATCCCGCTCTGATTCACTGTTTTGAATCCGTTTGCGGAAACGTCCAGATTGTAGCTGCCAGGCGGCAACAACGGAGCCGTGTAACCGCCTTCCTCGTTGCTGCTTACTTCCAGCCGGGTGTTGGTCCCCGTATTCGTGACGACCACCTTTGCTCCGGCTACTGTAGCGCCGGTGCTATCCGTAATCGTGCCTATGATGGTTCCGGTGGAGGTCTGCGCGATGGCATCTGCGACGCAGAAGAGCAGCAGAGGGAATGCGAGCGCGGCTGACTGTTTGCTCATAGTATTGCCGTGAGGGTAGCAATCCAGAGTTACGCAAGCTTTACAATTCTGTTATGCAGCGGTGAAACCGGCTAGGAACCCAAGCAACTTGGGAACACACAAAACTACGCTGCGGATCCACTCGCTTGTTGCCGGCTCGCAGCGCGCAGTTTCTCCCTGCCGGCATACCCCGGCATCAGCAGCATCAGCGCCGCTGCACACACCGTCAACACCCCCAGCACCGTGAGAACTGTTGCGTAGGAGCGCGTCATATCAAAGGCGCGACCCATAAGAATTGGTCCGATTGCTCCGGCAATTGCGTAAGCAGTCCACGTGAATCCATACAACGTCGCAAACGACTTCAATCCGAAATATCTGGAAATCAGGTACGGAGTTACATCGGCCTCCCCTCCGAGTCCGACTCCAATCAGTGCTGCGGCAACAAAGCCCTGCCAGGCCGACTGGGCAGAGGAGAGGAGAAATACACCAGCAGCAGCAAGCAGCAGAAGGACCAGAGAAACGTAAGGACCATGGAAACGGTCCAGCAGCCACCCCGTGCCAAGTCGTCCTGCGAGACTCGCTGCTCCAAGCACGGCGATTGCCGCGGCCGCACTGCCCGACGCGACACCGCGATCACTGAGAAGAGCCGGCATATGAGTGATCGCGCTATTCTGTCCTAGCGAAACGAGGAACAGTGACCCTACGATAAGCCAGAAAGCTCGGGATCGCAGCCCCTCCCAAACACTCGCCTCCACGCCGCGTGTGGCATCGGAGTTTCGGCTGTCAGGCTGTTCACGAATCAGCAGAGCGACAACCGGAAGCCCGAAGGCGAGTACCCCCGCTCCGAGAAAAATGTATGCGCTCCTCCAGCCCACGGTTCGGATCAGACTCTGCGCAACACCTGGAAGCACAATCGCGCCAATAGCGCCTCCAGTCATCAACGTGGCAAAGGCTAAGCCGCGCCGCTGATCGAACCAGGTGGACACCGCACGGGAATAGGCCATCTGTGCTGTCCCGTTCGCAACGATGCCAATCATGAGGAATACACCGTACATGTGCCACACGTTCGGAGTGAGGTAGCCCAGCGAGGCGAAGCTAAGTCCGAATATAGAAAGACAGGGCAGAATGACTTTGCGGGGGCCGTAGCGATCGAGAAGCACACCGAGGAATGGCGAGCATACCGCCACGCTCATCGCGGCAACTGCAAAGGCTAGCGAAACGGCCTCGCGGGACCAGCCGAACGTCTCGGTCAACGGTTTGAGAAAAACACCAAAGGTGTAAACAACAACAGAAGAGAAGCTGACGAAGACGCCGAAAGCAGCCGCAGCCGCCACACGCCAGCCGGGATACCGGAGTTGGTTCTCGGTCACGATCTACTTTCGAACATAGCCTGTATTCGCGGACCTCGTGCCACCAAGACGGTGGGCTTCTTCAGAAAGCGCGTGCACACCGGTGGCATCGATCCAGCGGTTATAGAAATTGAACAGTGCGCATACCGTAACGGCATAGTAGATGGCCTCATCGTCCCAGCCCGCCGAACGTACCGCTTCCATGTCGGCAGCCTGAATCGTCCATGATGAGCTGTTTACCTTCTCAATTAACCGGAACATCACCTTATCTTTCTCACTGAGCGGAGAAACTTCGAAGTCGGTGAGCACCGCCTCCACCAGACCCACGCCCGAAAACTCTTCAGTGCCACTTGCTTCCCGCTCCAGTAAAACAGCCGCGACCGCGGCATGAGACTTGGTTCAAAACGGACATTGGTTTCGCGATGAGGTATACGCTGCAATCAGCTCGCGAAAGCCCGGAGTCAGTGGACCAGGTTCACGGAGTATTTGCTGCGTGAATTGGGATAAGTGGGACGTTATGTCAGGCTTGAACGCAAACAGATGCCAGATTTGCGGATACTCAGATCCCGCACTTTGCATCGTTCGAATAAAGTCCGTGTAGGGTGATGGCTTGGCCCCATTTTCTACTCCGGGCAAAAACATAGGAGCCATCGGACTTCTCGGTTGACTGATATCGCTCATTCGAAGTGGTCTCCGCGATCAGAACATCAATTTCAATCCAAACTGAACCAGACGGGGCGGTGCCGCTGTAAATATCCTTCCAAAGCTGGAGGAATTCAAGTCTGCCACGGGCAAGCCGAAATTGGCATGATTGGCAACATTGAAAGCTTCCGCGCGAAACTGCACTCCAGTGCGCTCGGAGATCCGAAAAGTCCGGTTGATCGACACGTCGACGTTGGTCAGCGAAGGTCCGCGTGCGATGTTCCTGCCGGCGTTTCCGAACTGACCTGCTTCCGTCTGAGGATTCAGTCGCCGGAATGCCGAGCGGCTGATCCATTCGTCAACCGTGCGAGGACCGCTGTTAGGGTCTGCGATGGCATCCGGCCGGCTTGCTGCAAATCCGGAGATGGGTGGACTGTTGGCCTGCAACGCTACGTTTGTCGAATCCGACACCGTGAACGGCGACGCCGAGTTGTGCGTTGCGATTGCGTTTACCTGCCACCCGTCCAGAATCGCCCCGAGTACCCGCCCACTGTTTCGCGCCCGGATCTGATAACTGCTGCTGGCGACAAACCGATGGCGGGCGTCGAACAACGAGGGTCCGTGCTCCGCCGCCAAATTGAACGGATTTTGCGCAAGGTCATTTTCACCTGACAGTGGCTTCGCTGCAGCGCCGGATAAGTTCATCGCCGACAAATAATCGAGTGTCTTTGAATACCAGTACGAGACGTTGAAGTAGAGACCGCCCGCGTAACGGCGCGAAAGGCTAACCTGACCCGCATGGTAGGTCGAGTTCGTGATGTTAGCCAGCATCGCAATCGTCGAGAAGTCGCAGGCCGCGCCTCCCGGCGGGCAGTTCGCATAGAGACGGCGCCGGTCGGCATTCTGTGCGTTCGCCCCCGGCCCGAAAACTGCAGGGTTAGCTTCCACGTTGCGGGGCAGATGCGTGCCTTTCGTTCCCACGTAACGAGCTTCGAAAAGATACTGACTCCAGAACCCGCGCTGGATACTGAAATTCCAATTCTGCGAGTAAGGCGGTTTGGCTGTCGCGTCGATTGCGAAGACGGTCGAAGGCCGCACGAAGGTTCCGGGTACGGGCTGGATCTGGCCTGAGTAGGGACTGGAAAAATTCAGACCAGCCCCGCTGTACTGGTTAAACTGCGTCCACGGAAGAGAGCTTACCGGACCTTGCGATGCCGTACCCGAACCGTTTTGAAACTGGTCGTAGTACATTCCGTACGCGGCCCGGATCGACCATTGGCCTCTGCCCGACGGATCCCATGCGAATCCAACACGCGGCATCCAGGCATCGAAGCTCTGCGCGATTCCACGCCCGATACCGGGATCACCGGGAAACAGTAATCCGCGGGGAGCTTCCGGTCGCACCTGCGATTGCACCCCGGGCACAAAGGCATTCAGGCGATCGCGAATCTCGAAAATGGGGTTGATCCGTTCGTATCGCAGCCCGTAATTCAGAGTCAGTTTGCGGCTGATGCGCCATTCGTCCTGCACGAAAGCTGCCGCGTTCCAGATACGTAGGCCGCGTCCAAAATCACCCAATCCCTGATAGAAAGTGACGGGGGCTCCCAGCAGCAGGTTGGCAACTGCATCGTTCGTCGGAAAAGTCGATGCAAAGACAAAGAAAGCGTTTGGCGCAATAGCCTGAAACATGTTGATTTGCGTTCGCAAAAACATGCCACCCGCCTTCACTGAGTGCGCGCCCCCTGCCCAGGAAACGTTGTCCTGCAATTCATAACTGGTCTGAGCCGAGTCGCGAGGTCCCGTGATCGCTCCGCCAATCGGCGAATATCCGCTGATATTGAAGAACGGTGGACCCTGCCCGAGAGCTGAAGCCGACTCGTAATCGAATCCCAAAGCCCTGGGTGGCGTCTGATTCAATCTGCGGTCGAATTCGAAGGAGTAACGAAAGAAGGTCAGGCGTGCCGAATTGTTGACTGCTGGGCCAAAGACCCGATTATTGGAAATCACGGCGCTGTGAGTCGTAACGTTGTTGCGTGTTGGAAAACCAGGTACTTCGGACCCGCGGACCGAGACCGGATTCAAATCCTCTCCGCCCGAAAAGGAATAGCGCGTAAACCACTGGTCGGTCTCCGAGCGGTTGAAGTCGACACGACCTCCCGTCTGGTCGAAGTCATTTGCGGTGACTACTGTCGATCGAAAGATGGTCGGGGAGACATTGCCCGCCGGATACAGTCTCAGAACGTTGCGTGCCACTGGATTGATCGCAGATTCCGGTAGACGACTGCCCGGAAAAGCTGTGCCTCCAGCTGCCAGGTTCAGCAAAGGACGTCCGATGCTGGAGAAGTCGCCTGATTTCTGCTGTTCGCTTGGAACCGTAGCGGTATTGGTGAAGCCCTGGCGATTCCGAAACCCCTCGTAGTATCCAAACAGGAACAGCTTGTCCTTCTTAACAGGGCCGCCAAGCACGCCACCGAACTGATTCTGCTTCAGTGGCTCGACTTGCGACGAAAAGAAGTTGCGCGCGTCGAGCTTATCGTTCCGGATAAATTCGTACAGGGTGCCGTGTAGTTTATTGGTCCCAGTTCGCGTGATCACCGTCGTCGTTGCTCCGCTTGTTCCCCCATACTCCGCCGGAGCCAGCAAAGTCAGAATCCGAAATTCTGCAATTGCATCGACAGGAATTTTGAGTGCATACCCTCCATCCATACGATTCACGTTTTGCGCGCCGTCCAGCAGGTAGAGATTCGATTCCGGACGCATACCGTTGACCGCGTAAGCCTGCCCTTGCCTAAGCGATCCACCTGCTGTGGCTACGCCGGAGGTAAGCGGAGCCACCCCTGTTTGCAGCAATCCAAGTTGGGTAAAGTTGCGCCCGTTTAGGGGAAGATCGACAATCTCGCGACCGGTCACCGTCTTGCCGAGAGTATTCGTGGAATGATCCACCAGAGGAGCTTCCGCAGTGACCGTCACCAGTTCCCTGACGCTGGCCAGATCCAGCGCAATCTCCAGGCGTACCGTCTGACTGACACTGATCCGCACGGGCGCTTGCAGGTACCGCGAAAAGCCCACTGCTGCGGCTACAACTTCATAGTTCCCCGCTGGCAAGGCGGCGAACCGAAAGTAACCTGCGGAGTTCGAGTCCGTTACTTTGGTGAGTCCCGTCTCGATGTTGCGTGACTCAACACGGGCACCTGATACTGATCGTGCGGTCGAATCGGCGATCTGCCCCTCGAGAGTACCTGTAGGATCCTGCGCGTAAACGTGCTGGGCACTTGAGAGGCACAGAACAATTAGGACAACTCTGGAAGGGCTCATAAGTAGTTGTTGCGGTCCAGCGGAATTGCTCTGGGCTGCACGCCAGGTTATCCCGAAACAAGGCCTAATTCAATAGCGCTTAACAATTAGTGGCTTTTTACTACCAGTGACTAATGAGGGTGGGTTCGAAGAATCTAAGGTGGGTCGCCGCAGCGGTCATGACTCCCAACCGCTGCGACGAATCTGCGGACTACCAGCGGCGGTCGCGATCGCGCAATTGTCGGGAAGTCCGCCGGTCCAGCTGGTTTTCCCTTCGCTCCAATTCGCAGCGCTCCCGGTAGCTGAGTCCACCGCCATCGCGGCGGTCACGCCAGTACTGGCGGTTCAGCGCCTCCCGCTGCCTTTCGAGTCGGGATGCCTCCCGCGGCGTCAACCGGCCCGTTCGCTCGCCGTTATAGATGCGCCTTTGATCATCCCACTGCCCACGTCGGAAAGACTCAGCTGAGAGCGAGCCAATCAAAAACGTGCCACAAAGTACTGCGGTCATTAGAGTTTTCATCGGACGAACCTCCTTTTAAGTGATCGTCGACTTCTGTCAGAAATGACGCGGTACGTCCGGGATTCAGGTGCAGGCTTATGTGTCTACGCTAGTGGTTGCGCGATTAATCTTTAGTCATCGTTTCCGGGAAATCCAGCTGAAAGTCAGGTTCGGGTGCCTCGACGATTTCACCGGCTCTCGACCCAGTGTCACGAAGCTTTCCATTCATGGCACGGCCTTTCTTCCCAAGCCAGCGATCAACTACCTTTGCCAGAGTTTCGGCGCAGATAGGTTTGGCCAGATAGCCATCCATCCCGGCAGCAAGACAATGCTCGCTCTCGCCCCGCAGTGCGTTGGCCGTCAGGGCCACTATAGGCGTTCGGTAACCTGTGCCGGCTTCAGCGGCCCGTATCGCGCCGGTCGCTCCGTAACCATCCAGCTCTGGCATCTGACAGTCCATCAGGACCAGGTCATAACGTGTCCGGCAGACAGCCTCTACGGCTTGCAGTCCGTCGGCGACCGTTTCCACGCGGCAGCCTAGTCGCTCGAGCATTAGCCTTGCGACCTTCTGATTGGTGCGGTTGTCCTCGGCAACCAGTACAAGGCCTGGATACCGGATCAATCTGGCTGGCTGGGCTGCGACAGATTGCTCTGTCGGAACCAACCCAAGAGCGCCCGAAACTCCTGACATCAGGTGCCCGTGGCGCACGGGTTTGATCAAACAGGCCGCAAACCCGAGCAGGCCCGCCTGCTCCCGCGTCGCGCGGTCATTTGACGATGCCAGCAGCAGCAACGGCATTTCAGTCAGCCCAGGCTGGCTTCGTATCGCACGCGCTAGCATTAGGCCGTCCATCATCGGCATGTGCAAGTCAACCACGGCCAGATCGAAGGGATGTCCATCGCTGTTGGCCGTCAGCAGAGCAGCCAGAGCATCAAGTCCTCCGCCAACCGCTACCGGTTCCAGGCCAAAACTTCGAAGTTGATCGGCTAGCACGCGTCTGCTTCTCTCGCTGTCTTCGACTACCAGAACGCGGCGGCCTTTCAGCGCCACCGGCGCAAGTTTTCCATGTCGTGTTCCACTGGGCTCGAGCCGCATTGTGAACCAGAACGTACTGCCCTCACCCGGTGTGCTTTCCACACCAACCGCGCCGCCCATCAGAATGGCAAAACTCCGGCAAATCGCGAGTCCCAGACCAGTGCCTCCGAAGCGTCTGGTGGTCGAGCTATCGGCCTGGGTGAACGCCGCGAACAAGCGCCCCTGCTGTTCCGCAGTGAGTCCAATGCCGGTGTCTGAAACAGCGCAGTGGAGCAGGGGACCACTCGCACTCTCTTGTCGCGACAGATGAACGTGCACTTCACCGGATGCCGTGAATTTCACCGCGTTCGACAGGTAGTTCAAGAGCACCTGCCGCACCCGGCCCGGATCGCCCCACATTCCCGCAGGCACATCCGTGTCGATTAGCGAATGCAGTTCAAGACCTTTCTGGTGCGCGGCGGTCGCGACCAGTTCAACTGTCTCTTCTACGGTCGCATGCAGGTCGAAGTCAATCCGCTCCAGCTCCATGCGTCCGGCTTCGATCTTGGAGAAGTCAAGAATGTCATTGATGACTGTTAGCAGGGCAGCCCCGCTGGTTCGGATCGTCTCCACATTTTCGCGCTGCTCGGTGGTTAGTGATGTGTCCAGCAGCAGGCTGGTCATACCGATCACCCCGTTCATCGGCGTGCGAATCTCGTGACTCATGACGGCGAGGAACTCGCTCTTGGCGCGTGCGCCTGCTTCGGCTGCTTCCTTTGCCTCGAGGAGTGTAGCCTCGACCTGCTTTCGCGCGGTGATGTCGTTGTGCGTACCTACGACGCGCTGTGCCCGGCCCGCTTCGTCGCGCTGAACCACCTGGCCACAGGACAGAATCCAGCGCCAGCTTCCGTCGCGGTGCTGCATACGGAACTCCAGCTCAAAGCGTTCTATCCGTTGGTCAAGGTAACTGGCTAACTGGGTGAGCGTGCGCTCTTTGTCGTCATCGTGTACCAGTCGCCGCCACGTGGACAGGTCCTGCTCCAGATCAGCGAGAGCGTAACCAAGCAGTGAGGCATAACTTTCTGAGTAGTAAACGCGGTTAGTTAAAGTGT
The DNA here is from genome assembly GCA_014379815.1 of Bryobacteraceae bacterium. Next base: position 9,644 of record JACMLA010000795.1, read on the forward strand.
CCCAGTCCCACATACCGAGTTCGCCGGCGGACAGCGCCAGCTCCAGACGCTGCTGGCTCTAGGCTAGGGCCTCGTCAGCGTTCTTCCGTTCGGTGATGTCGTTTTCTACCGCCACAAAGTGAGTGCAGACGCCGGCCGTGTCCAACACCGGTGCAATGTGCATCTCTATCCAGTAAGGTGTGCCGTCTTTGTGGTAGTTGATCAGCTCGACCTTCACAGGAGTCCGGGTATCAATTGCCTGGCGCAGACAGCTTTTGGCTTGAACCGGTGTGGCAGGTCCCTGAAGGATAGGTCCAGGCTTTTTGCCCGCAACCTCGGCCATGGTGAAGCCAGTGATGCGTTCAAACGCAGGATTTACGTACAGAACACACTCGCTTGCGTCCGTAATTACAATGCCGCTCATCGATTCCTGGGCAACCGACGAGAGAAGGCGTAACTGTTGCTCCGTTGCCTTTCGTTCTGTCAGGTCGTGCCAGACCGCGAGTAAAACTTCGCGGTCGCCCAGCGAAACGGGTGTGATCGAAACTTCGCACGGGAAGTCCGTTCCATCCTGCCGGCGGTGCGTCCAGTCAAAGCGATGGTGTCCGCGTTCCCGGGCCAGACGGTCCATTTCGATGCACTTTTCCATGCTGAGACGACCGTCAGGCTGACGTTCGGGTGAAAAGTGTGCAGGGTGTTGACCCATAAGCTGCTGCCTGCTGTGCGCACCAAGCATGCGGACGGCAGCTTCGTTGCAGTCAATCAGGCCCTCGCTGTTGAAGATCAGGTGCGCGTCGGAGGACCGTTCGAACAGGACGCGGAAACGTTCATGGGCAGCCTCGCGCTCTGTCACATCATTGGCCATCACCAGCCGGGTTTGCTGACCGGATGTATTCAGGGGATGACTGATCACCTCAACCAGCAGGAGGCTTCCGTTCTTGCGCAGGTGACGCCAGGGGCCTGTTCGCTGGTGAAGAGAGGCTTTCGAACTCACGCTGGCTTTCAAAGCATCCCAGTCCTCGGGCGAGCGGAGGTCAAGAAGTGTCAGTCCCGTAAACTCATCGAACGTGTAGCCGTATTGCCGGCAAGCTGCCTCGTTTACATCCAGGATCCTAAGTGTGCTCACTTCGTAGATCCATGCCGGTAGTGGATTGTGTTCGAACAAGTCCCGATACCGTGACTCGCTCGCTCGTAGCGCCAGTTCGGCTCGCTTGCGATCGGATATGTCGCGGGCAACAATGCGACAACCCGTGGGTAACCCGTCCTTCAGTAGCAGCTCGGCGTTTTGACCCATCCAGAGCTCCCTGCCGTCGTTTGTAACAGCACGCACCTCAAAGTAGGTTCGTGGAGTACGGCGAGCAAACTGAAGCGCATAGAAACGCTTGGCTCGCCTGTGATGTTCTGGATGAACGAAGTCGAGGAAGTAGCGGCCTAGCAACTCTTCCTTGCCATACTGCATAACTTGCTTGCCGGTGTAATTGCAAAAAACAACGCGACCATTTACGTCGGTCTCGTAGATGATTTCGCTGGCTCTTTCGACCAGATCGCGGTAACGATCTTCACTGGCGGCCCTCGCCAGCTTGGACTCTACACGCTCGGTGATGTCCGCTACGGTGCCGAAGAGGCCTTGCGTAACTCCTTCCGATTCACTCCAGGATTGCCCCCGGCCTTCAGCGTGGCAGATGGTTCCATCCGGCCGCACGATTCGATGCTGAAGGAGATACGGCTCCCCTGAACCAAGCGCTCTGCCGATTACGTCCCGCGTCATGGCTAGATCCTCAGGATGAATCCGTGCCTCGTATTCGGCCATCGTCAGTGGTCCGCTGGAAACTTCCACGCCGGTCATTTTGTAGATTTCTTCCGACCACGTGACCGTGTCCTTGATTAAGTCCCATCGCCAGAAGCCCAGCCTTCCCACCCGCTGAGCCTCGCGTAACTCAGCTTCCCGCTCGCGCAGAGCAATCTCGTTGCGCTCGCGCACAGTGATGTCAACAGCGACTCCACCCAGGCAAATCTCTCCGCCCTCTCCGGTGAATGGAAACTTCAGGACAAGCCAGCGCTCCGTCTTGCCGTCGGGTGTGGAAACCGTCTCGATTACTTCCACAGGCCTACCGCTTTCCAGAACTGCAAGGTCGTTCGCGCGTAACTCACTGGCAATGTCAGCGGGCCAAAGATCGTCGTCCACCTTACCCACCAGCTCAAGCGAGGATCTTTCGAAAAAACGCTGAAATCTCCCGTTTACGTAGAGAAACCGGCCTGCCGCGTTCTTGATGAAGGAGACAACGGGCGATCGCTCCATGAAAGCGGCAAAGCGCGATTCACTTGTGGCAAGAGCTTCTTCCGCTCGCTTTCGATCTGTAATATCTGCATGGGAGCCCACCAAACGCAAAGGCCGGCCATCGTGGTCCCATACTCCCTGCGCCCGGGCCAGCACCCACCGCCACGACTTGTCGCGGTGCTTGAGCCGGTACTCCACTTCGTAAGTTGGGGCAGATTTGGACAGGTAGGCTTCGAGGGACCGGTCCACGCGGCCCCTGTCTTCTGGATGGATCAATGAGACCCACGTCTCCGATGTCTCTGCCAACTCGTCCGGCGCGAACCCAAGCATCTGTTTCCAGCGAGGGCTGTATAAAACCTTCTGAGTACAGGCGTCCCAATCGAACAATCCATCGTTGTTGGCCGCCAGCACCAGGCGCCAGCGCTCCTGCTCCCCAAGTAAGGCTCCCGCCAATTTGGCTTCAACTTGTCCGGCCCGGAGCATCCGCCAACCAAGCCACATAAGCAGGAATAACGTGCCCAGCGCCGCCCACGACCCATACAGAAACAATTCCCGGCTTCGTTCAGCTTCCCGAAGAACGTAGATCGATTGCGTTTCCGCGGATGAGAACGGCGACCATCGGTCCAGACTCGTGCCTAAGCGGCCTTCCTGGGCCAGCTTGCCGATCTCGGCACGAAGCGCATCCGCCGTCCGGCCGTGCTTTGGGTAAGTCAGAAGGGCGATGTCCAGGGTTACTGGTAGAAGTTTGACCTGAAAGCGAGCTGTCTCACACCCTTGCGGACGGTCAAACACGGCCTGGTTGAGGTAAAGCGACTCTACAACAGCAGACTCAACTTCGCCTACGCACATCGCTTGCAGTGCCCTCTGGCGTACGTCCACTTCAACCAGACGTGCGCGAGGAAATTGCGCGGCAATAAGATCGGCAACCACCGGACTCCGCTTCTGCGCAATGGTGGCAGGTGTGTCAATGGCGGCCCCGGCCAATGACACGAGCACATACTTGTTCGTCAGCCAGGGCTTAGTCAGATGGAGAAGACGTTTGCGCTTCTCCGTTACCCCGGCCACAGGCCAAAGATCGATTGTGCCTGCCTCCAGATACTCCTCAGGAGTCAAGTCACCTACGGGAACAAATGTGATGGGAATGCCACGTCGGCGCGCTGCCTCGCCAACCATATCTACTGAGAGGCCCTCGACGCTTCCATCGTCCCGAATCATCTCAAAGGGCGGTGCTTCAACAATGCCTACGCGTAGTGGCTGCGTGAGTTGAGGCGATCTGCCGTGCCAGACATAGATTCCGCCCGCCACTGAGGCCGACAAGAGAAGGGCAGCAGTCAGGAGAGAACGCGGCGACGGGAGCGGGAATGACGATAGGCGATGAGAAAAAAACGGCATAGACCGACCGACAACTCCGCTCAACACAGCCTGGGCGGAAGCGCCGTGCCCGAACAGTCTTGTGCTATGGGGTCAATCGGCTGAATCTAAACCGAACTGTATGTCGGGGCGGGCCGTCAGTTCCGGGTCTTTACTGCTTCGCTGCCACCTCCGATACCACGTGCCAGGCGAACTTGAAGAAGTCCTGAGCACCCTGTTCCAGAATCCTCTCCTGATCACTGTGGGCTCCAAAGCCCAGCGTCGTGTCTTCTATGTCAAATGCGGAACCCACACCGTAACACTGGGTTCCACGTTGACGCATGTACGACATGTCGGTCGCGCCGGTGCCCATTGTCGGCA
>JACMLA010000010.1 GCA_014379815.1 Bryobacteraceae bacterium
CGAACGGCGCTGACGCCCTTCATTTTCTCCGCAGCGCTAATGTCCACGCTTCTTACACGTGCGTGCCCATGCGGACAGGTAAGCAGCACGGCGTGCAAGAGGCCGGGAGGGTTCAGGTCGGATGGGTACTTAGCTTTGCCGCTCGCCTTGGCTAAGCCGTCGAGACGGCTGATGCGCTTGCCGATGACTTTCCGGCTGCTCATCTCCGGCCATGAGTAATCAGGCATTTACTTTGCCTCCCTTCAGCTGAGTCGAAGCTTCCACCACTGCCTTCCGAATGCCCATGTACGTCCCGCAGCGGCAAAGATTTCCGCCAAGGCCTTCTTTCACATCCTGTATAGTTGGCTTCGGATTGTGGTCGAGAAATGCCTTCGATGCCATCACGAATCCCGGAGTGCAGTACCCGCATTGCTGAGCATCATTGTTGACAAAAGCATCAATGATCGGGTGCCGCGAATTGCCATTCGACAGACCTTCCAGACTCTGAATCTGCCGCCCCTGTGCGTCGATCGCGAGCATAGTGCAGGCATAAACTGCTTTGGCGTCGACAATGACTGTACACGCGCCACAAGTTCCCCGGTCGCAGACGCGCTTGGCAGCAGTCAGATCGAAGCTGTTGCGCATTACATCGAGCAAAGTCATCCTCGGCTCGACGGAGGTCTTATAAGGTTTGCCGTTGATCGTCAGGGTGACCGGCGTTTCACCGGAAATCACGCCTGCCGGAGTTGACTGTGCATGAGCTTCGGGCGTCAGGATGCCTGTGCTCAGCGCGCCACCGCCAACGCTGACGCCCTGCAGGAAGCCGCGCCGGGAGAACCGGGACTTCTTCTCCGGCTTCTCGGTATCTTTGGTGGAACTCAATCGGGTACCCGTCCTTTTCGATTTCGGTCACTAAATATTATCAGGTCCGGAGTACTTTCGCTCCTTAAACAGTATCAGCCAAAATGGCAACGCCTTGTCAGGAGGGAATTGAAGGGTTCCCCCCGGAAAAAGCGATTTGGGAAGTGAGTGCCAGAATTCTGTCAAGTGGCGTTTCCGAGCGGCCTCAATTCTGTCCTGATTCTGTGCAAGTGAGTCCAGGTAAAGTCTGCCCCAGGGCGCTCTATGATCCTGCGAGCATACTGGCGTCCCGTAATACTCAACATACCGGTTTGATCAATCTTTCTTTCGAAATGTCGAGGTTAGTGGCCTCGTCCCGGCTGAAAATACTTCGGATTTGCATGGTGACGGGCAATGGACCACTGACGGTGAACACGATCACCGGCATGCTACGCAGGACCACCGGTATAGATGGCGTCGTGAACCATTTGCCAGGGCAGGACAAACAAGTTTGGCATACGATGGAATCCTGCGCCTGACCAGCGCCACAGGGCCTGATGGGACTGCGACGTTTGGCTGGGTTGCGGCGGGGCGTCCTACGTCGCGAGTCTTACCGAATGGATCGTCGGCTTCGATTGGCTATTCTTTCAATCCCGCGGTGACAACCGAGGTTTCGCGCAACCGCCTTACGAGAAGCTACCTGGATGGGTTGGGAAGGCCGATCAAGACCGAAGCTGGCTATGGGGATGGCAGTGCGGGCAAGCCGATGGTAACGGAAACGGTCAGCGAGACCGATTATGCTCCGTGCGCCTGTGGCCATTTGGCAAGCCGTGGAGGACGTCCAAACTGCGTACACCGACGGGGCCAATCGTGTGGAGTACGACGAGTGGCGAGCGGGACAACGGGAAGCTCTCGTATATGTCGCCGGTCTCCCGGTAAATATACTGATCACATCGGGTCGATCTTTTTCAGTGCTATGCAATTGATCCCGGTAACTCGTGCTCCGGAAGTATGCAAGCGCTTTGTCGGTGTTGCTATTGTGCTCTTCGCTTTCTCACTGTGCAGCGGGTGTTATCGCACCCGCTTATCCGCAGTTTCGCCTAACGGTTCGTTCGTCATTAAGGTCAAAGAGGCATGCAGTTATCCGGATTGTGCAGTTCGGGTGGTCCTATCATTACCAGGCACCTCAAAAACGCTTGCCTGGAGAAGTGACTGCGAAATTCGATTCGCTCACGTTGCGTGGAGTGACGATAGCCGATTCGCCGCCGTACTCGTCAGGGGTTCGTATTGCGGCGATATTCTGTATGCTTATGATCTGAAACTTCAGAAGTCCGTCGAGTTTGAGACTGTACGTGATCTGTTGCGACGCAGCATATCTCGAGAGTATCTGCCAACAAGTGCGGATCTTCGGGAGTTTAACAAAGATCCGATTGAATGGACGGATAGCAAGCCTTGGGAAGGCGTTTCTGCGGGCCAGAAAATGTTTCTCCGCAAATAGCCTTAATACCTGGCTTTGGTCAGAGGCTTTGCAAACGTGATTTGAGGAACTACCCTGGTACTAGCGCTATCTGAAACGTTATTCGGGACAAAGCATGAGGAGATCTGACGGCTCGTTCTCATCCACCGTTGGCGACGATGCATACGGCGAGATATTGAAAGTCGGGAACAAGGTGGTGATCAATTGGCTGGCCACTTGCCTTACACTGGCGGTCATTCTTTTTCTGCCAGCATGTCGGCTGAACTCTCACCCCGAGGCGACTGAATCCGAAGCCATAATTGCAATTCGCTTGCTGATTAAGCTGCAAGCCGAACACAGACGTGCGGAAGGGAAGTTTGCATCGCTGGAAGAGTTGCAGGATTTCGCCGGGACGAACGACACTGACTTTTCGATCGTTCGCAACTGTGGCTTTCAGTTTTCCCTCCGCGCTAAACCGGACTCGTACACAATCTCGGCAAAGCCGACCCAAAGTTCGAATAGTTCTCGCTCTTTCTATGCAGACGAGTCCGGATCAATACGGCATGCGTTTCTCCCCGATCGAGCCTCAGCTCACTCCACCGTGCTCAAATGAGCCAACCGAGTTGGTTTTATCAACGACCTGCGGTGACAGAAGCGCACATAAAGAATATGTTCACCCATCAGGGCGAACAAACGCGCCTGTAAATTCACGATGCAGCAGGCCGGAACACGGCAGTAGAGGATTCATCGGTTGTCGTTGGAATAATCGAGGGTACGCGCATCGTCTACCGGCACCCGCACTCCGCAGTTTATGATGCGATGAGGCGGATGTCGGACTCACACCACTCTGGCGACGGAGCCGGGACTATAAACGAGATGGGCTGGTATGGCCAATTCCAGATAAGTTAATGTGTCGGTTGGGTACAACTATGGAGCGACACCAGCGGCCGGCAAAGCTACGTCGATCACGACCAATGGGTCGACAGTGAATTATCAGTATGACTTGCTGGGTCAA
>JACMLA010000796.1 GCA_014379815.1 Bryobacteraceae bacterium
CGCGGCACCGGCGTTATCGTCAACCTGAGCTCGATTGCCGCAAGGAATGGGGGCGGACCGGGCGCCACGATTTACGCTGCAACGAAAGCCGCTGTAGCGGCTGCGACCAAGGGTCTGGCACGGGAACTGGCTCCTGCCGGAATCCGGGTAAACGCAGTCAGCCCTGGAACGGTCGACAACTACTTCCATGAGAAACATTCAACGCGGGAGATGCTGGATAACGTCATCCGGCAAACGCCAGCCGGAACTCTCGGCACGAATGAGGAAGTGGCAGACGTGATTCTGTTCCTCTGTACAGCCCCGAGCCGCTACATCCACGGTCAAACCATCGAGATTAACGGCGGAATGTATATGGTCTGAGTGGGCGGCTACTGGCTGACAATTGTCACGCCAGCTTGCGTAGCAACGCCGTCGAACTTCACCATGACGGGAACGACACCTGAAGGCGCAAAGCCTCCTGGCATCTGAATGTTCAGCTGAACTAATCCAATCAGACCGGGAGAAGGTCCAAACCAGACTACTTCGGCAGGATACACACTAACGGCTGCTGTCGGTCGTGTCACCGAAGCGCCCTCCCCGGTTACGAACAGCGTGATCACAGAAGCCCTGTCAGCTGGATTCTCCGGGCTGTTGAGCGTACCATTCTGATTCACCGCCAACGCCTGACCCTTTCCACCGGCAACCGTCAAGATGCCAGGCGTGGACGGTTCTACCTTGAGAGCTGTTTTCCCATAGACTTCACCCCTGTTCCTGACTACGACCTCAACAAATCCCGCTGGTACAGATTTCGGAATCTCGATGGTGAGTCGGCCCGCTTTAGCCTCCAGCACTGTGGCCGCAAGATTGTCTACTGTGACGTCGACGTTCTGGAAATCTGCACCCACCACATAGGCGAGTTGACCCGGCGCCACCGAGCCGTCCGACAGTGTTGCGGCATGCAAAACCTGAATCGGCGACAGCGTCAATGGAGCCGCAACCGGGGGCACCACAGGCGGAGTAACTGGAGGCGCTACCGGCGGAGTAACTGGCGGAGTGACCGGAGGCGTAACAGGCGGAGTCACGGGAGGAACGACTGGAGTCGGCTCTGGCGTGGGTGCAGGCTTTTCGGGCAGGATCTCGCTGAAGCGGAGTCTGCGAATCCGGTCGTTACCGGTGTCAGCGATCAGGACAGAACCGTCTGCTTCAGGCAACACATCAGCGGGTCCGTTCAACATGGCGGAAAGCGCCAGCTCTCCATCACCTGCAAGCCCGCGATCTCCAGAACCTGCCGCAGCGGTCCACGTCCCAATGGGATCGAGAACTATCAAGCGGTGCGCCCCCGCATCAGCAATCCAAAGATTTCCGGCCGCATCGAATCGCAGACCGCGAGGCTCCTTCAGTTCGAGTCCCGGCACTGTTGTCACTCGCCCGGACGACAGCTTCCGCAAGCGCCCGGCACCCGCTTCAGAAAACCACACTGTGCCTCTTGCATCTACCGCCAGACCAGAAGGGCTGGAGAGTTTCAACTGCACCGAGACGCCATCACCGGTCTCCCGGCCACCACCTGCAATGACAGTGATGCTGCCCTGCGGTGTCAGTTTGCGAATCACACCATTAGCCGAGTCGGCGATGTATAGATTGTCGTCTCTGTCAAAGGCAAGCGCGGCGGGCACGATAGGTCTGCCTTCTCCGCGAAGAATCAGCCTGAGAATACCGAACGGGTCGACGCGATAGACGGCACCGGTTTCTGCACGGTCGCCCACGTACACCTCGCCGCGGGAATTAACTGCCAGTGAGATCGGGGCCTGGACCTGCGCCGTAATGGTTAGAAGCTCGCCTTTGGGGTTGATCCTTCGGATGCGTCCGAGACCGGTATCGGCAATCCACAATGCGCCCGTCTGGTCGCGGACCAGAGCGCTCGGAAGACTAAATCTCCACTCCGCTTCAGGCCTTCCATCGCCAGCGCCGCCCGATAGAGAAGTGCCTGCAAGCACCTCCTGCGCAGTTCCATTCAAACGCTTTACCTTGCGATCCGATATCGTGATCACGTGTCCTGACGGGGTGACCGTTACGCTTGTCCCCCCAATAGGCAGCGAGCCCAGTTCGCCTGACGCGGAGACTGTGGCGATTCTCGTCGGACTGCCATCGGCCACCAGAATCCGTCCCGTACTGTCCACGAAAATCCCCGTTGGCGTACCGAACTCGATTTCTTTTTTCTGTTTGTCTAAAAGGGTAGACAGCATCCCAAACTGCAGTCGGCGAATCCTTCCGTTTCCTGAGTCTGCAATGAGAGTTTCGTTGCTGGCTATTGCGATACCTGCGGGTGAGGTCAGCGGAGCAGCCGTCGCGAGTGTTGGTACGTCCTTGATGCCGCCCTGTTCACCACTTCCTGCCAGAACTGAGAGTGAGCCGAAAGTGTCCACGGAGTACACACGATTTGATCCAAAGTCTGAGATCAGAATGTTACCGGCGTAATCCACTGCAACGTCGCGTGGCTGGAGTAAACGCGCAGATCGAGCCGAAATCGCACCAGGGCTGGTAGGAGTATCACGCCCTCCGCCGGCCACTGTTTCCAGATTGCCGTTGACGCGCAGACGCCGGATCAAGCCATTGCCAAGGTCGGCGATCAGGA
>JACMLA010000797.1 GCA_014379815.1 Bryobacteraceae bacterium
AATCTCCTGGCGTGGTCTCCCGATGGCAGATACATTGCCTACGGAAAGGCAGACGTAAGTTGGCTGTTTCCAGGTGAAATCGGGGTGCTACGAATTGCCGATGGGTCAAGGACTCGGTTAGCCCAGTCCATGTTGAATAACGCTGGCTTTCAGGGAGCCTGGATCGAAAGGCCGGGGGGTACTCTCCTGCGTTTGAATTCGCCATAGTACCTCCCCATCCCGATTCCTTCAACTGCTAAGCTGACTTGGGTTTGTCGAAGCTGAACATCCAGTTGATGCCAAACCGATCGGTAAGCATCCCGAAACGGGCGCCCCAGAAAACATCGTCCAACGGCATCGTCACTTTACCTTGATCCGCGAACGCCTTGAAGAGCCTCTCGATTTCTTCAAGGCTTTCGCAGTTGACGCTAACCGAGAAATTGGCACCCTGGGCAAGAGGCTGGCCCAGCATGCCATCCGATGCCATTAGGACTGCGGGACCTTTGGAAAGTCTCGCATGCATGATCCGTTGTTTCGCCTCGTCAGGGACGTTATGTCCGGGGGCCTGGGACATATCCATCAGCTCAAGTTCAGCCCCAAAATGCTCTGAGTAAAACGTCATGGCTTCGCGGCAATTGCCATCGAAGAAGAGATATGCGTTGATGTCTTTCATAGTTGCTCCTTTCTCACCTCTGTTTTGTGATCAACCTTAACCGCCGAAATGAAATCAGTGCGCGCAGCCGGGCATCGCGCAAAAAGAGACCCGCCCAGACAACCACGCCAACTATAACCGGTGGAAAAAATGGGTCACCGATGCGCAGATGGCTGGCCGTTGCGCCACCGAGATAGCCCGTTAGGAGAATCGCACCAAGGACGGAGGTCGCTGGTATGGCGTACAACGCCGCCGAAACAAAAGCAACGACGCCAATAACAGGAGCAACCGTCTCAGGGTACCCTAATCGGGCAAAGCCTTCCATGACAGGAGGTGACTTGATTGCGATGTTTACTCCACTGGACAGCATCAGGATTGCTGGAAGCGCGCTGATCACGCGTCCCGCCCAAATCCACCTTTTCGAACCGATTCCCATAATCCTCCCTGCAGGGTCCAGTGATTGCGTTCGTTCCATAACCCCGGTTGCTCGTATGCTCATAGATTCCTTTCCTGAGAAACTCCCTGAGGCTTCAGGCTGTCGAGATAATCGCAAAGCGCTTCTCCCGCCTGTATCATCAGCTCCTTGCTTTGCGAGTTTTTTGCTGTACCCCAGATGCCCATCTGGGAGGCCACAACAAGCGTGGCGGCATTGCGCGGCGATACTTCTTTCCTCACTTTCCCGGCTTTGGTTCCATCCGCGAGCGCCGTAGCGACGCAATTACGCCACGTTGCATACAGGCTCTCAATTCGGGCTCGAAATCCCTCATCCAGGGGTGACATCTCCTGCGCCAGATTGTTCAGGGGACAGCCTTGCACGTAGGCGCCTTTCTCAATATCCTGCTTGATAAACTGCCGGAATGCGCGTTTCAAATCGAAAATTGGATTGGTGGAATCCTTCAGCGGATCAAGCCAGCGCTCCCGTAATAAGGGTTCGATGATTTCATCGAGCACTGCATAACCGAGCTCCTGCTTGCTGGAGAAATGGTGAAACAGCCCGCCCTTGGTTGTTCCCGCGGCTTCAATGATGTGGTTGAGGCTTCCACCCTGAAAGCCGTTCCTGTAGAACTCTGCAAAAGCAGCGGTTATTATCCTGGACCGGGTGACGGAAGGGGCCCTTGCACCGGTTGTGGTTGCTTTCACAAATTTATAATACCGACCAGTCGGTCTGTTGTCGAGAGACTTATACTACTTCGGAGGCTTCGTGCTGACAACTTGGCTGACTCAAAAGTATGGTCTCGACCTGCCACTGGTCTCCGCCGGGATGGGCTTCGTTGCCCTTCCCCCATTGGTCGCAGCGGTCTCGAACGCCGGAGGGTTCGGGCTGCTGGCGTGTGGAGCATCGCCTCCCGCAGTTTTACGGGAGATGATTCGAACCACACGGAGACACACCACCCGACCATTTGGCATCAATCTGATTATTGAGACCACCGCTCTCGGACCGCTGACCACAGAAGAGCACGTTCGAGTGTGCATGGAAGAACAGGTGGTTGCGGTAGTCTTCTTCTGGGCTCCACCACCTGCCTCATGGATACGAGAACTGCGACAGGCACAGTGCGATGTCTGGCTGCAGACCAGTTCCGTTTCCACCGCGAAAGCCGCAGTTTCAGACGGTGTGGATCTGATCATCGCCCAGGGCAGCGAGGCCGGCGGCCACAACAGAAGTACAACAGGTCTGTTTGCCCTGCTGCCGCAAATGGTGGATGCGGTTGGCCCGGTGCCGGTCGTTGGAGCAGGTGGCGTAGCAGATGGACGGGGCATGGCCGCTGCGCTCTGTCTTGGCGCCGCTGGAGTATGCGTCGGCACGCGGCTGGTCGCCAGTGTCGAAGCGAACGCGCATGAGGAATACAAGCGTCGTATCATTCAGGCAACGGAAAACGACATCGCGCGGACTTGCATCTTCGGACCGGAATGGCCAGATGCTCCTATGCGAGTGATTCAGAATCGTGTCGTTCGGGAATGGGCCGGTAACGCTACTCAAACGCCCTTGCAGAAGTACCCCGATCCGATTGGGACGACAATCCTGGGCGGCCAACAGTATGCCATGCCCAGGTTCTCGGCGATCCTTCCTACGGTAGACACCAGTGGCGACTTCGAAGAGATGTGCCTTCCAGCCGGGGACAGCGCCCCACTGGTCTCGTCGATATTGACGGTTCAGGAAGTTCTGCGAACCATGAGAGAAGAAGCCGAGAACATCTTTTCAGAACGTCGCGCCACAGCAGCTTCCAGTTAATAGCTCGAGTCACTCGTAGCGCAACGCATCTATCGGGTTGATGCGGGACGCCTTGTAGGCCGGATAGATTCCGAAAACGATCCCGACAAACACGGATACTCCGAACGCGATCACAACGGATGCTGTGGTCACAATTGTCTTCCATTCCGCAGTCTGCGCTATCAGCCAGGAAAGGAAGAAACCGAAACCGATTCCCAGTACTCCACCAGCAACGGAGATTAGAGCGGACTCGGTAAGAAATTGCCGCAGGATGTCCGTCTGCTTAGCTCCGATTGCGCGCCTCACTCCAATTTCCCGTGTTCGCTCCATCACGGTAGCCAGAACGATGTTCATGATGCCGATGCCACCTACCAGCAGAGAAATGGCAGCGATTGCCACCATAACGTAGGTGAAGATCGTCTGGGTTTGCTGCTGTTGGGCAAGCAAAGCTGCGGGAATGGTGACACTGAAGTCCTGCGTTCCGTTATGACTTTGGTTCAGAATGGCCGAGACGATTCGCGCAACCTGGACGCTGTCGGCATCAGCCTTGAGTCGAAGATCCACACCGTCGAGGTCATCTTTCAGATATGAGGCCATGTCCCAAAAGCGGTACTGGAAGGTGTTGAAGGGAACATAGACGATGTTGTTAGGATCCTCCATCTCTCCGCCCTTGCTTCCCTCGCCGGATTTGATTCGCTCCCGCAAGACACCTACAACTTGAAGCCAGGTGTCATTAGCCTTGATGAACTTGCCAAGAGCGGGACCATAGCCAAGCAGCTCGATTCTGGCACTGGCGCCGAGCACGCAAATAGGTGCGCTGCGTTGATCGTCCTCTTTGCTAAAGAACCGCCCATCGGCGGGAACGAGGTTGTGGATCTCCGCGAAAGACGGGCGCACGCCGTACAACTCGGGGGTACTCTTTGCAGGCTTGGGCAGTATTTTCGCTGGCTTGAGAACCCGCCTCGGTGACAGCGTCTCAAGAGCATCGATGTTTGCTTCGAGGATCCTTAGATCCCGCTCATTCAGCCCCTGTGAAGATCGTCGCCGCTGCTGGAGCTCCTGGTCATTAGTGGCAGGCACCGAGTTAATAAGCACATTGCGAACGCCGAGCTGTTCAATGAAGCGCAGCGATTCTTCTCTAGCTCCTGCCCCGATGGCCAGCATGCCTATAACACTTCCCACCCCAAAGACAATCCCAAGCGCCGTCAGAAACGTTCTCGTTTTCTGAGCGCGCAAGTTGGCTGCGGCCTGTGCCAGATCCGCGAAGATCATCGCTGGATCGCCTTGAGCGCGCCACCGCCTGAGGCCTTCTTTGCCCCGACGTTCTCAGGATTTGCGAGGGCCACCAGCTCACCCTCCTTCACGCCATCCACAACCACACGGCTTTCGCTGCGGCGAACCAAAGTCACATCTTTCGGACGGAAGCCTGCACCGCTGTGCACGTAAATATACTTCCTGCCATCGCTCTCGAACAGAGCCTGGGACGGAAGCCAGAGAGCCGAATTCATCACCTGCGTTGTGATCACCATCCGGACGCTCATGCCGGGACGAAGTTCGTCTGTGGGGTGGTCGACAGCAATCTTGCACTCGAAACGGCGATCCCACGGCGGGCCGGTTGTACCCCCAATGTTGCGGATGGTTCCGCTGAACTTCTTGCCGGGCAGAGCCACGACCTCGATTCCTGCTTGCTGTCCAACCGCCAGATGACCCCGGTCCAGCTCACCGATGCGGGCCACAATCTCCCAGTTCCGTAAGTCAGGGATCTGCGCCACAGCCATGCCAGGTCTGGCGTTGTCGCCCACCTGCAAAGCCGGAAGGTAGCTTCCCCAGTTGAAGTTTCCCTGCGTATTCTGCTGCCGTGCCACGTAACCGGTGGACCTCGCTCGCAGAGTCATGGAGTCGATATTTCGCTGTGCTGTGTCGGACGCAACCTGCGCCTTGGAACGAGCGGCTTCCTGCATCGCAATTCCAGCCCGTGCCGCGTTTACCCGATCCTGGTAGTCTTTCTCGAGCTGACGCACTTTATCTGTGGCCGAGGCAAGCGTCAGGTCGTTCTGCTTTGCGGCCAGACGTGACAGCAATTCGTTGCGACGAACCTCCAGCTCGGCGACCTTTTGCTCCGACTTCGCTTTCACCAGTTCGTAGCGCGCTTCTTCCTGCTTGGCCTCACTCTCGGCCTGCGCCTGAATCAACTGCTGCCCAGCTTCAGCGAGGTCTGCCTGAGCCTCGCGTAACTTGAACTCCTGTTCGGTGGTGTCGAACTTGGCCACAACTTCCCCCTGCTTAACGAGCTCCCCCGACTCACGGAGATAGGTGATCCCTATCGACCCGCTCCCAGTCATAGGGGCGACAAGCATCTCGGAGTTCCCGCCCTGCAGCTCGCCTTTCGCGGCTACCGTAAAGGCCACTTCACCCCTTTTCACAGCAGCGGTGGGAACGGAAGTTACATAGGCAGATACGGCGCCGGGCTGAAGAAACTTACTGATGCTTATGGCGGCAAGAGCGAGTAAGCCGCCAGCGACTACCACTCCTATAAGTGCTTTTCGTAGCGTCATACCTTTCCTTTCAGTTCCGGTTCTACAAGGGCGACGAGCGTAGATTCGTTGATTCCTTCTATTGCGACTTCATCCGGGTTGCGTGCCAGAACCTTGATCTCCACCGCACGATGGGACGTACCTTCAGCCACCCACACTATTGGCTTGCCGGCCCGCGAGAACACAGCTCGTGAAGGGATGATGGTGGCGTTGGGAATGCGGTCGATGATCACGTCGATGCTGCCATTCATCGCGGGGCGCAGTCTCGGGTCCGGTTTGGTGATTTTGGCAAAGCCCCGGAACGTGCGTGTGGGAGGCCATTCCCACGCCATGACAGTCATTGGCGAAAGCTGTTCGATTTTGGCTGGGAACGTAGTCTCCGGCAGAGAGTCGATACGCACACGGGCGTCCTGATGCAAGGCGATCCGGCCACGGTCGATTTCCTCGATCTTGCCTTCCATCTCAATCGTGTCGAGAGCTGGAATCTCTGCCAGCGCGCCACCGGGCCAAACCTGGTCGCCTACTTTGAAAGGCTTGGCATTCATCCAGCCCTGAGAGAAGTTGGGCAGCAGGTGGAACATGCCATTGCCCGGGGCCTTGACCTCCATCTGCGCCAGCCGGTATTGCGTTACTTCCACGTCGTCTTTGGCCTTATCGCGGGCCCGGCGAAGAGACGCTATCTTTGCTTCGCTGGTAGCTTCGTCAAGAGCGACGCTCGCTTCCTGAACGCGGAGCTTGTTTTCCGCCAGCGCCAGATCCACACGACTCTCTTCACCCTGCAGACGGCTGACGATCTCCAGTCGTGAGACTTCCAGTTTGGCCCTCTCGACCTGATGCTTTGCTTCGGCAAGCTTCAGGTTTTCAGCTTCGACCGATACATGCGCGTTTGCCACAGCCTGCTCCAGCGCGGCCTCGGCCTGCCGGAGTGCTGCCTCTCTTTCCTGCAGTTGCTGTTTCGCAGAGCTGGGATCGAAGCGGAAGACAGGATCTCCTTCTTTGATTGGCGTGCCCTGATTCGCCAGCCACACGATACGAAGTTCCGGGACGTTCTTGGGCGCGACTACTTGAACCGAGAGCCGGGCTTTTAGTTCTCCTCTGCAGCGAACGATGGCACTGAACTCTCCGCGCCGGGCGGCTGCTGAAGGCAGTTCTTCGCCCTTTTGATCCTGGCGCATTTTCACGAATCCGAAGACTGCCACAGCCGCGCCAGTGAGCAGCCCGATCAGGACGAGACGGCGCAGTGCCCTTACCGTTGTTTGTCGATTCAGCTTCATTGGCGTGGTCCTGCCTGAACAATCACCGCGGCTGACAAGTCGGGCAACAGCCGGCTATCGGAAGCCTCGATCCGAAACACCGCACCGAAGTTCCGGATGGGACTTCCCAGCGCAGCAGTTGCTACAGGCGATGCCGAGTGGAAGCGTGCTTTGAACACAGCGTCGGGGTACGCGTCGAGGTAGACCGTTGCCGTCGCACCTTCCTGAAGAGCGACACCATCCGGCTCTCCGATCAGGGTGCGAACCTCCATCAACGAAGGATCGAAGATCTTGAGGAGGGGCTGTCCGCTACCGAGCTGGTCGCCCTCCTGAGCATTCCCCATCGAACCACCGCGCCAGATATTCTCGAGCGCGACCATTCCGCCGAGAGGTGCCTTGACGAGCAGCAGGCCTGCATTCTTCTCGGCGCGCTCCAGCGCGACTTTCTGGCGCGTCATCTGGAGCTTTAGAATTTCCAGAGCTGCAGCCTCAGCTATCTGTCGGCTCTTGTCACTCTTTTGAAGACTGGCGAGGCGCGCCCGTGCGTTCTCCGCTTTCTCCTCGTTCTTCAAGCGGTCGATCTCACTTAG
>JACMLA010000798.1 GCA_014379815.1 Bryobacteraceae bacterium
CTGTAACTTTGCGCGCCTAGCTCCACGCGCCCAACGTCCTTGACGCGCAGCAGTGAGGCATCAGGTTGGGCGCGTATGACGATGTTCTCGAATTCCGAGGGATCCGTTAAGCGGCCTGGCGCGTTCACCGCGTACTGAAACTCGGTGCCTCTTGGGGAAGGCGCCTGACCCAGTGAGCCTGCGGGATTCTGCCGGTTCTGGGCCTGCACCGCATTGCTGATGTCGGTGGCCGTCAAGCCAAGAGTGGTCATACGATCGGGGTTGACCCAAATACGCATGGAGTAAACTTGCTGCGATGCGAGGCGGGATTCGCCTACACCGGGCAGGCTACCCAGCTGGTTGACAAGGTTGATCTGCGCGTAGTTGTTCAAGTACAGAGAGTCGTATTGCTCGCTGTTAGAGACCAGAGCGACTGCCATCAGGAATGCGCTGGAAACTTTTCGAACCGTCACACCCTGACGCTGAACTTCCGGTGGCAGCCGGGGGAGCGCCACATTCACCCGGTTCTGCGTCTGGACCGTAGCGGTGTCGGGGTCTGTACCCAGCACAAAAGTGACGGTAATTACGAGCTGACCGTTGTTGGCTGCGGTTGCCTGGTAGTACAGCATGCCATCGAGCCCGGTGAGCTGTTCTTCTATTGGCTGAGATACCGTCTTCTCCAGATCCTGCGCATTTCCACCGAGGTACGTCGCGGTTACCTGTACTTGCGGCGGGACAACTTCGGGGTAGCTGGCGATGGACAGGCCAGGGATAGCGACGCCACCGAGAATGACGATAATAATGGCGATAACTATCGCGAATACGGGACGATCGATGAAAATTTTAGCCATTAATGGTTTGCTTTAACCTTTGCTGGACCCTTGTTTCCGGGTTCCTTTCTGGCCACTGTCTGGTCGGTACGGTTTGGGGGTTACGACGGCTCCAGGGCGGGCAGTAACGAGGCCCTCGACAACAACCTTTTCTCCGGGTTTCAATCCCTGCTCGATAATCCACTGGTCTCCAACGCGCTGCCCAGTTTTCACCGGCCTCGCGGAAAGCTTGTTGTCAGACCCTACGACAAATACAGCCTGAATATTCTGGTTCTGGGTAACGGCTCTTTGCGGGATGAGAATCACATTCGGTCTCTCCTCGGAGATGAACCGAACGCGGCCAAACTGACCAGGCAACACAACGCGCTCAGGATTCGGGAACATCGCCTGCATTTCCAGCGTGCCGGTCCGGACGTCGACCTGATTCAGGGTGTTCTCGATGCGGCCTCCGTGCGGGAACCTGGAATTGTCTGCCAGCGTCAGTTCCAGAGGCACAACGCGGTTCCCGGACCGGGCTCGTAATCGCTGAAATTCAAGGTATTGCGATTCGCTTACTTTGAATCGGACCCAGATCGGGTCGAGCGGTGCAACGGTTGTCAATGGGGTTTGCGAGCTTGCATTCACAAGTCCACCGATCGGGACAAGCGTGTCACCTATCAGGCCCGCGATGGGTGAAGTGATCGTGCCGTACGAGACGTTAAGATTCGCGGTTTGCACAGCGCCACGCTGCGACTGCACACGACCTTCCGCACTTTGAACCTGCGTCTGAGTGCTGATCTTCGTCGTCTGCACGTTAGCTTCGTTGGCGCGCACGTTGGCCTCGGCAGAACGCAGGGCCGCAGTCGCAGCATCCAGATCCTGACGGGCCGCAGCGTCCTGCTCGACAAGGGGCTTGAATCTCTCGTAGTCCTGCTGCGCGCGCACCAGATTAGCTTTTGCAGCAGCCAAATTGGCGTCTGCCTGGAGCAATGACGTTTGCTGTTCCGCATAGGCAAGGTCGGCTTCAGTTTGGCGCAGTGTGCCTTGTGCCTGCTGCAGTGCGGCACGATAGGGCCGAAGATCGAGGACATACAGAGGCTGTCCCACCTTCACCTGCTGCCCGGGCTTGAAAAGCCAGCGCTCGATGTAACCATCGACTCGCCCGCGAACTTCAACGAGATTCCGGGCATAGGTCTGCCCTGGGTATTCCGCGTAGACCTGCGTATTCTGCTGTTTGGCTTCGATTACCTCCACGGTGGGCGGAGGTGGAGCCTGAGCTCCTTCCTGCTGCTGCGCCTTGGAAGAACAACTAACAAACGTGGATGTCGCACCTAACAAAAAGATCGGAAGGAGCAACGACTGGTAGCGTCCTGAGCCTGCAAAAAAAGGTTGTATGTGTGCTGAATCTAACATTCTATGAGAATTTGGGCCTTCACCAGGTTAGCTTAGTGATGCTCTGGATTCACGATATGAAGTTAGCTAACGGTGGCTTGGAAGTGAGCTTAGCTGAATAAGGGAAAGTAACTCTTGTCAGATCGGTACAACTTTGTCTTGATCTTGTGGTTTGCCCGCACGGAGTACTGGTTCTGGTAAAAGTCGTTGCGTGCTCACGGTGAAGTTCACTGGTTGGCAATGCTTTAGTAATCGTTTCGAAAATAATTACTGTTACTAATTAAAAAACTCTATCCGTCTTAAAGGAAAATCTGATGCGGCTAACACCCCTTTCAGCAGTGCCCCTTATTGTCTCTGCATTGGCGTTCGCGACTCCCGTCGTTGCACAGAACGCGAAGATCTGGAAGACCCTCGACGGTCGTCAGCCGCTGGTGGTTGCTCATCGCGGTGCGTCCGGCTATCTTCCCGAACACACGCTGGAAGCCTATCGCCGGGCAATCGAGCTCGGTGCTGATTTCGTCGAACCAGATCTGGTCTCCACTAAAGATGGCGTACTCATCGCACGTCATGAACCTCTGCTGGATGGGACCACGGACGTGGCTTCCCGCAATGAGTTTGCCAGCAAGAAGACAACTAAGACGCTGGATGGAATCAGGACGACCGGTTTCTTCGCGGGCGATTTCACCCTTGCGGAGATCAAGAGACTTCGTGCAGTTCAGCCGAATGGTGCGCGCTCTAAGCAGTTTGACGGACAGTATGAGATTCCGACGCTTGACGACATCATTCGAATGGTTCAGAGCGAAAGTGCAGGGCGGGGCAGGACCATTGGGATCTACCCTGAGACGAAGCATCCAACGTTTCATTTCGTGAACGGACTTCCACTGGAAGACAAGTTGCTGCAAACCCTAACCCGATTTGAACTGACGTACCGGAACTCACCGGTCATCATTCAGTCATTTGAAGTAGCGAACCTGAAGTATCTTCGAAGCCGTACAAATGTTCGTCTGGTTCAGCTGATAGATGCCGATGATGTCGCGCTGGATGGCAGGCTAACCTATGCAGCACCATACGACAAGCCATACGACTTCGCGATTACTGCTGATGCGCGCGGCTACGGAGACCTGGTGACCGACGCCCAGTTGCAGGAAATTAGAACTTACGCGGATGGTATCGGTCCGTGGAAACGATACATCGTGACAGTCCGTTCTGTTGACGCGAACGCCGATGGGAGAGCGGACGATGTCAATGGCGATGGTTCCGTCAACGATGCGGACAAGTCGGTCGTCGTTTCCGATCTGATCGAGCGCGCGCACAGGGCTGGCTTGTTCGTGCACGCATACACGTTCCGCAATGAGCCGGGCACGCTGGCACGCGACTACAACGGCGATCCCCGCAACGAATATATCCAGTTCTTCAACCTGGGTCTCGATGGCTTATTCACCGACTTTACCGACACTGCGGTTAGCGGACGACAGACTTCGTCTTTGATGATTCAGTAGAGTACACTCCACGCAAGTCTGAACTCAGGGGGAGGCACGCCGCCACCCCCTTTTTATTTGCACGCGTGGACTATGCTGAGGGAAGCCATGAGTACCCGACCTACGCGACGCCGGATCGTGACGCAGAGCTTACTCGGAGGCGCCGCGCTTTCGGCGCAGACTACCTCTTCCCAGACCCCGCCTCCAGCGCCAGCCGACCCAAGGCAGCGACTCCAGTCGATGATTGCGGGCTTTCAGGTTGCGCAGATGATTCATGTGGCAGCTAAGCTTCGACTAGCCGACCATCTCAAAGATGGACCACAGTCCGTGGGACAACTGGCAGCAGCTACCGGTTCCCACGAAGATACGCTCTACCGGCTACTTCGCACTCTCGCAAGCATGGGTATCTTTACCGAGGAAGATGGGATGAGTTTCCGTCTGAATGCTGCTGCCTCCTACTTGCAGTCCGGAGTACCTGGGTCACTGAGAGTTGCCGCAGAGGTGGCCGGCGAGGACTGGATGTGGAGACCGTGGGGCGATCTTCTTCACAGCGTGAAAACCGGGCAAACGGCCTTCGATCATCTGTACGGCAAAGGCACTTTTGACTGGTTCCCGGAGCACCCGGACGCAGCCCGCCTGTTCGACGAATTCCAGGCGGAGACAACTGGAGGATCGATAAAGGCAATTCTGGGGGCGTATGACTTTTCGACCACGCGCAAGCTGGTTGATGTCGGTGGAGGAAACGGAACGCTGCTGTCGGCGATATTGCAAGCTAATCCATCCACAGCAGGTGTCCTCTTTGATTTAGACAACGTCGTAGCATCTGCCCGGAGCAAGCTGGATAAAGCCGTTATGAACCGCGTAGAGTTTGAAGGAGGCGATTTCTTCAAGGCTGTCCCTCAAGGCGGCGACGTCTATCTTCTGAAATACATACTCCACGACTGGAACGACGAGAGTTGCCAGAACATACTGAAGAACACATCGAAGGCAATGTCCGGAAAAGGTCGTCTGCTGGTGATCGAGGATCTGATTTGTGGTCCGAACCAACCCTGCCTCTCTAAGAATCAGGACGTCCTTATGCTGGTTCGTACTGGTGGTCGCAACCGAACTGAAAAGGAATATCGCGAGCTCTTGTCGCGAGGCGGATTCGTAACGACAAAGGTTTTCCCAACGGCTGCGAACCACAGCATTCTCGAAGCACTGCCGAAGTGAATGCGAAGCGCCTGTCAAGCGGCCCTGGTGCGCTGACGATGACGAGCGCCCCATTCGGCAAGGGCGAGCAGCGCCGGGCGCAAAGTTTCACCGTAGACAGTGAGGGAATACTCGACGTGAGGTTGAGAGCCGGCAACGACGGTTCGCTGAACGATCGCGCTAGCTTCGAGTTGCCGGAGTTGTTCCGTCAGGACCTTTTGAGTGGCACCTCGCACATGGCGTCTCAACTGCTCGAAACGTAGCGTTTGGTCTTTCAAAGCGAAAAGGATCAGAGGCTTCCACTTTCCTCCAATCACGTCGATAGCGGTTTTCACAGGACAGTCTTCAATACGCATTACTCGTTGTGCTCCGGTCAGGCAGGCACTTAAAAGTGCCTTCTTGCGCGACGATACCTTTCAATGACAAGCTCCAACTTATATGGTTATCGCAATTGTTGGATCTGGCAATGTCGGCGGTGCGCTGGCACGTCTCTGGACCGCCGCAGGGCATGACGTCAGGGTAGCGGGACGGCAGAATTGCGCGCAAACAATATTGCCCGCTGACGCGGTTGCACTCTGTGTACCCTGGTCAGCTGCAGAGACTGCTTTGGCCTCCTGTGGAGATCTCGGGGGCAAGACTTTAATCGATTGCACGAATCCGATTAACAGTGGGTTGGACGGGCTGGTTCTCGGCGGGAGCACTTCGGCGGCGGAGCATATCCAGATGCTTGCCCCTGATGCCTCAGTCGTAAAGGCCTTCAATACGATCGGAGCATCGATGCTTGGCAACGCCGGTCTTGACGGAGGCGTTGCCGATGGATTCTACTGCGGCGACAGCGCAACTGCGAAGCAGGTTGTCTCGAAGTTGATTGCCGCGACTGCGTTACGCCCGGTGGATGTAGGTCCACTGCGAAACGCCCGCTACCTCGAAGCGATGGCGATGCTATGGATTGACCTGGCAGTGAATCAGAAGAAAGGGCCAACGTTCGCCTTCACGGTAGCGGGCTGGAGTGGAGCAGCTTGATGATCGAAGCCTTCCAGCCACTTAATAGCAAAGGACACTAGTTCTGGCCCGTCAAACAGAAACGAGTTCGCCTCTCCAACCTTTCCCTCAGTTCCCAGCCCAGAGGCAAGATAGTCTTTGGCGATCCGCTCGAAGCAATTCTCTGGAAGAGTCTCGCTGACCGGTTCTCCGGTGTCGAATTCTTCAAAGTCTACCCAGACGGGGCCGTTCTCCCCTGGCATTCGACGTCGGTACCGCTCGATCCTCTTGCCTGGGATGTCGGCTTTGTGCTCAGCGTAGTGAAGCAGAGTGATGGTGTCCAGGGGTGCCCCAATCATTAGGACCCGGCCAGCGGCATGCACGATCTTCTCGAGGGGCGAATTCTCCCCATAGCCGTATTGAAACGGATGATCGGCAGTGATCCATGAGGCTAGTGGGCCTATAGCGACTACGCCGGCATCCGGGTGATCGCTACGCAGTGCGCCGGGCCAGTTTCGAAGAGTTTCATGCAGCACGCCATGGTCGCGCGCGGCATGTGCGATGCGCTTGTCGAACACCGGGACGTCGGACGGATCAGCGTCCTCCTCATAGAAAGGTTCGAAATCCACATAAGCAGCAAGTGTTCCCTCTTTGGTGATGACGTCAAAAAGCGCATGAATTAGCACATTTACGCCACCAACAATTGGTCCGACGTTACGCAGACTCGCGTGCACCATGACACAGTCGCCTCGCCGCACACCAAGCCGGATAAAGTCCTCACGGAGAGCAGTATGGTTTGTCACGAGTCGATGATACCTGCACGTGGAAATAAATTCAGGATCGCTGATCGGTTTGAGTCGAGGTCTGCACATTACCTGGTGAAAGCTTTCCACCGGAACAGCAATCAGGAGACCCGATGACCGCCTTAATGACTTCCTCAGTAACAAGCCTCGCTGTGGAGATGAACGACGCGATGGAAGATCTCTTCTACGCCATCGCGCAACAAACGAGAGCCATTGACGATCCGTTTGCCCGGTTTGCTGCGCTGCTGACTGAATCGTGGAACAGCATGCCGGCGGAAAGCTGGAGGAAATTCATTGCAGATACCGTTCATGCTCACCCGCTATTCGAGTTCTTGCAGACGGATCCGTTTACCCGACATAGCCGGCTCCGCCCAAGAGGGTACCCGGGCGACGCCGAACTCCTGGACTATATCTATGACCACCCGGACTCGATGCCAAGCCAGAACGCCGCTACTCCACTGGGTCGCGCAATCTGTCGGTATGGCATCAACAGGCCAGCTCCGCAAGCCGTGCGGGAACGCAGGGACCGGCTCGCGAGTGAACTGC
Organism: Bryobacteraceae bacterium; assembly: GCA_014379815.1. The sequence goes on from JACMLA010000798.1 coordinate 7,180, forward strand.
AGCGACTGGCGTTGAAGCCTGGTTCGGAGGCCTTGTCGGTCGCTTGCGGACACTTGCGGGAAGCAGAACTGGCTGGGCGCGAAGCTGTGAGTGAATTGGGTCGTCTGGTGGCCATCGATCAGGATGCACGCAGCCTGAACCTGGTGGAACGGAAATGGAAAGGAACGCCGGTGCAAACCAGGGTAAGCGACGTTACCCGACTACTGCGGCCTGCGTTTCGGGAGACGCTGGGCCAGTTCGACTTCGTATATAGTGCAGGATTATTTGACTACCTGTCCGACCGTCTCGCTGCCAGGATGACCGGTGCCATGCTGTCGCTCTGCCGGCCAGGTGGGAAACTGTGGGTCTTTAACTTCACTCCGAGCACAAGCGACGTCGGATACATGCAGGCTGTGATGGATTGGTGGCTGGTCTACCGCAATGCGAACCAGATGGCGGCTCTGGCCCACGAACAAGGCTCGGCGGTCGCGAGCTGGCGGACCTTCTATGACGCCACGCGCAGTGTCATTGTGCTGGAGATCATTCGCGCCTGAAGTGTCGCGAGCGTGAGGTACGAGGTGCGCCAGATTTGGACTGGCGCACCTTCCCGTTTAGAAGCGTAGCCGGAGTGCGACCTGCATGGTGCGCGGGCCGCCGATGGTGCTGGTGATGGTTCCTGTGGTTCCGTACCCTACCAGCGGGAGAGAGTTGCTCGGATTCGAGAACGTTGTCTGGTTGAACGCGTTAAAGGCTTCCCATCGCATTTCGGCAGCGTACCGTTCCGCAAAGCGGAAGGTCTTGGCGAGTGCGAAGTCTACTTGTGTCTGGCGCGGACCGCGCAGTATATTGCGACCGGCATTGCCCCACCGGTCCTCGGAGTTGGCGAAGGCTGTGGGATCGAAGAAGCTGTTGAGGCGGTCCTGAACCCTGCCATCTTTGCGTGCGCTCTCGATCGTGCGACCGGCTGCGAGGTCTGGCCGGACACGGGCAACCTGGGCAAAATAGGCATTGCCTGTCGCCGCGCCGAGAACGGTGAACGGCGATCCGCTCTGGATGGTTGCCATGCCGCTGAGAGCCCAACCGTTGACGAAAGTTCTTGCGAGCGAGTTGCTCTTCAGAACGCCAGGCAACTCATAGACCCAGGCGGCTGTGAGCCGGTGCGTCCGATCAAAGTCAGCCGGCCCACGGTTGTTGCGGGAGTTGAAGGCGTCGTGCTCGATCTGGCCGCCATCGGATGAGATGTTATCCAGAGCCTTGGCCCATGTGTAGGCGGCATTGATTAAGAGCCTGTTCTGGAAGCGGCGACGGTAGTTCACCTGCAAGCCATGATAGGTGGACATGC
>JACMLA010000799.1 GCA_014379815.1 Bryobacteraceae bacterium
ATGGTCTCCGGATGGCTCGTATATTTTGTTCGGGTCTCGCGTTGCGCGCACCGTTGGTACGAGCACTCTGATGGTTATGCGCACGAGCGATCAAACGACAGTCCCTGTTTGCTCGCCCGGGAAAGGCACGGCCGGCCAATACGAGGGCTGGCTCTATCGCGACCCTTCCTGACCAGCCGGGCCCCACTGCTTTCCAATCGTTTACGTTGAAGGAGAGCGGAAGTTTCCTGGGGAGTTCTCAAGTTGCCTTCTTGGCAGCTACTTCGACTGTGGGCCGGAAAGCAGGATAACAACGGCGAAATGTGTTCTCTCATTCGGCTGTAAGCAGAAGTACAGCGGGTTTTTCGGGAGACAACCGCAACGATGAGCAGTTAGATCAGGAGGGTTGCTGCAACGGGGCCGGCCAAAAATTCCCCGGAATCAGGCCATCAAAAATACCGTTGTCGTCTATTTTCGCCAATGAAAACAACAACTTAACCTTTCAGCGCGAATCGCTCATGCTATAGTCCTGGCTGAAAAGGACGCAAAACGAACATGCGCACAGATAACCAGATTCGAGCCTCTCAGAATAACGGCAGAACTTCTCGCGGGCCCGTCAGCATCGAAGGGAAAACCCGCTCCTCTCAAAATGCTGTAACTCATGGATCGTACAAAAAAGTCTTTGTACTTTCTAACGAAGTCGACGATATATTCGAGAAAATGCGACTGCATCTCATGGATGCTTTTCAACCCCTGGGCATCTTCGAGACCGATCTCGTCAACGACGTTCTGATTTGTCGCTGGCGCCTGCATCGCACCCTCACCCTCGAAACCGCTGCGCTGGATTTCGCCATGGACCGCCAGCGGAAACAGCAAGAGAAAACTTTCCAGACCATCGACGAGCCAACGCGTCTCTATCTCGCTCTCGAAGAACTCACCGACAAAGGCAGGACCCTGACTCTCCTTCATCGTCAGGAGGCCAAGCTTCGGCGAACCATCGAACGTGCCACCGAACAGCTTCTGAAACTGCAGGCCGAACGAAAATCCGAAGAAATAGAAAAACGCGAAAACGAACCCACGGAACCGGCGCCCGCCTGCACCGTCAACGAACCTCCTCCGGTCCACGTCGTGAAAATGCCGACCTACGACAAAGATGGAAGGCGCATTCGCCTCGATGAGTCCCACATCATCCCCCCAAACGAGGCGGTGTCCTCTCAGAATTAGTAACCAAAAGCCAGCATTTGGTCTCCCGCAGAAAATACTTCGGGATTTCAGTCACAGATAATGTCAAAACGTCCGATATGCAAGTGTGACCGAAATTGTGGGGGGAATTGGGTCCCGGAACGCCGGAGATCCTTATCCTGAAAAATTTTCGCGCGGTGTTGCCCTGCTTTGCCTGTGTGCAGTGCTGGCGTGCTCCGCATTCGCTGCTCCAGCCGACCTGTCGGAGGTCAGCCTCGAGCAACTCCTACAGCTCGAAGTAGTGTCTGTTTCGCGCAAAGAACAGCCCCTTTCAAAATCTGCGGCCGCCATCTGCGTTCTTACCGGAGACGACATCCGGCGCTCGGGTGCTCTCAACATTCCCGATGCCTTGCGGATGGTTCCCGGCCTTCACGTGGGTCGTATCGATACCACCACCTGGGCCGTTTCCGCCCGCGGCTTCAACGGAGAGTTCAGCAACAAGCTGCTCGTAATGGTGGATGGCCGCAGCGTCTACACCCCGATATTTGGCGGAGTTTTCTGGAATGCCGTCGACGTTCCTCTTGCCGACATCGACCGCATCGAAGTCATTCGCGGACCCGGAGGCACGATGTGGGGTGCCAACGCAATGAACGGAGTCATCAACATTCTCACGAAGTCGTCCCGGGACACCGATGGCACGCTGGTCGTTGCAGGATCGGGAACACAGGACAACGCTCTCACTTATGTGCGACATGGGGCTCGCCTCTCGGACTCCCTGAGCTATCGCGTGTTCGGCAAGTTCCAGAACGTTCGTTCGATGGGTGGAAACGTTGCCGGGCAGCTCGGCCAGCCGTGGCTACTGGGCCGCACGGGATTTCGGGTCGACGCACGGCTGCCGGGCTCATGGGAGCTTCTGGTCGAAGGCGATGCATACCGCGGCTCTGGCGGTCAGGTTTACGGAAGCACGATGCCGGAGCCACCCTATTTCCAACTCCTCGACAATCCGATTCGTCAGTCGGGCGGCTTCATCCTCGCCCGCTTCACTAGTAAGGCCAGTCAGACGTCACAATCCTCGCTGCAGGTCTTTGTTGATAACCAGGTGCATCGGACACCCCTTTTCCAGCCGGCTTCCACTACCTTCGACGTTGAATACCAGCGGCGGTTCGCGCGCGGACGTCACGATTTTATATGGGGCGGAAATGCCCGGACTGCACGTACCTCATACCCGACGGCAGGCGGAGGACCATCGCTGGCAGCCGTTCAGGACAACGGACTCTTCAGTGGATTTCTACAGGATGAAATCAGCTTCAGCGACAATCTTCAGCTCGTCATCGGAACTAAGCTCGAGCACAATACCAGATCCCCTAAGCTTCAAATCCAGCCCTCGGTGAAATTCAACTGGTCCGCTACCCCGACAACGAATCTTTGGGCATCCGTTTCCCGCGCTGTTCGCAGCCCGAACAGACTTGAAAGGGAGCTCGACATTAGCCTCAGTCACTCCTCTACTCCGGAAGGCGTCCCGGTGATAACCCGGCTAACCGGCGACCTCGACTACGGGTACGAACAAGTAGTTGCTTATGAAACCGGCCTGCGCACCCGGCTCACAAAGGCACTCACCATCGATGCGACTGGCTTTGTCAACCAATATTCCGGACTTGGTGTCCTCCAGCTGAACCCTGCCCGCTACGATCCGTCGTTCAACGCTATCGTTGTTCCACTCACCTTCGCCAATGGAGCCGCCGGTTCCTCCCGCGGTGTCGAAATTTCGCTCATCTGGGTGCCAAAGCCGTGGCTCCGCGTGCAAAATAATTGGTCCCATTTTCAACTAAGCCTTCGCGAGTTGCCGTCCTCTATGCCAATTGCCAGAGGACCGACGTCCGGGTCCTTTCCTACCTGGCAGAACAACACCCGACTCTCGCTCAACCTTCCCCGCCGTTTCGAATTGGACACCAGCTTTTACGGCATTTCCGCACTCGAGGCGTATAACATTCCAGCCTCGCTGCGTGTCGACGTCAGACTTGGCTGGCGCTATTCTCCAAACCTGGAGTTCTCATTGACAGGCCAGGACCTGGGCGGCGGCAACCACCCCGGGTACATCTCAGAATCATCCACGCAGAGTGTCAATCCACGACGAAGGGTCTACGGTCAAATCCAATGGAGATTCTGAGCGCCCTCATACTCCCGTGTATCCGCGTCACTTTGCGAACAGTGCTACTGCTGTCTGTAGCAGTTGCCTGCCAGGCTCGCGAGGCCCTGCCCCACGAAGAAGACGTCAAGGCCGCTTTCGTTCTGAACTTCATCCGGTTCGTAGAATGGAATCCCGCTCCCGAGGAGCGGGATCGATCCATCCTACCCGTTTGCGCTCTTGCCGACGGCCCCGTTATTCAGGCCTTCACGCGCCTCTCTGCCGGAAAAGTCGTGGGCGGTCGAACCATCCGGGTGCACATCACCTCGGAACCGGCAATTGCAGGCTGTCGGGTCCTGGTGGTAGAACCCGATCACTACGCAAAAATTGAAAGCACTCTCAAAAACCTGCTGTCCGCTCCGCTGCTGACCATTGGCTGCGGCCCCGGCTTTACCCGGCTCGGCGGAATGTTCCAGCTTCTTCCCGACGGTTCCCGGGTCCAGTTCGAAGCCCGTCTCGATGCCATCTCCGCCGCAGGTCTGCAGGTCAGCCCAAGTCTCCTTCGTCTG
>JACMLA010000800.1 GCA_014379815.1 Bryobacteraceae bacterium
CGCTGGTCCTGACCGGCTGCGTGCTGAGAACGCAAATTCGCTAACTGGAGCGACGATCGCCCCAGCATGACATTTACGCGGACCTGATCCACCGCTGAAGGATGGTAGTCGAAGCGCGCAAACCCACGCTCGGAGTTGCCGCCGTTGTGCAGATTATCTATCGAAACCTGATCCAGATACCGGTTCGATTTCAGTGCATTGAACGAAACGAAGTAGCCCCACCGGTCTGCCCCGCCTGTCGCCTGCGTGATGTTGCCCAGGGTGTCGAAGCCTCCTGCGATCGCCTGCGTGGACCCCGAGAAGCGCCGTCCACTACCGAGGCCGGTGCGCGTTGTTACGACTGCAACGCCGGAGACTTTATTACCGAATTCCGCCGGAACGTTGCCGGTGAACAGTTCAATGGACTGCACCACGGAGGCGTCAATGGCGTTGCCAAAAGCACCGGTCAACTGATCGCTGATCGGCATGCCATCTACCACGTACGTCATCTGATTGTGCGCGCCGCGTGGATGAATCGCGCCGTTCGCGTTGGCGGCGAAGCCGGGCATGCTCAGCAGCATCGATTCGAGGCCGCGCGATCCGGGTGCTACGGCCATACGCTCCATCGCCGCCCGGTTGAGTTCGGTTCGCGTCCCCGTGCTTTCTACGTCCACAAGCTGCACGCTGTCGCCCTCACTTACCTCTACCCGCATCGACTGCACCTCCACCTGCAGCCGCAGTTCCAGGACTATTGGAATATTCGTTCGCAATACCGCAGTTTGTACTGCGGGCTGGAAACCTTCTTTATGGACGGCCAGGGTGTAGGTCTGGAATGGAATGTTGGCGATCTGGAAATGGCCGTCGCTGTCAGTCTGGGAGTGCGCTTCGAATCCGGTGATCGAATTGCGAACTGAGACCTGCGCGCCTGACACGCTTAACCCCTGAGCGTCCATGACTGTGCCTCGAATCAGAGCGGTCATTTGCGCCAGGGCGCTTAGGCTCGACAACACAATCAGGACGGGGTAACGCAGCTTCATGGATCAGAGTTTACCATAGTTAATAAATTTTGGAAGCCCTGTTTGTGTCTGGGTGTTGCGATTTCACAAGACCATTAAGAGTCGAGCCGCGGGCTTAGCTGGGGACCAGCCGGGGACCAGCTGGACTAGTAGGTTACACAGCTTGTCATACAACAAAGTTGTGCATTCAAAGACTCAGAGCTAAACTGAGAGGCACAGCAGGGAGGGCCAATTTTTGGCCAGGTTAGCTTCAGGAGTTTGTTTGATGTGGAGACTACGGGTCTCCGAGTGTCTTCCCGCATTCAATCTCCCAGGGCACCAGCCTGTCGTTTTCCGCCGCCCGTACTCAGGGGGCACGGAACCAGCAGTAGCAAACGATAAGAGGAGTATTAAGAATGTTGCATCAGGCTCTCCGTCGAGCGGCTGCCGTGGTTACGGCAACGCTGCTTTTGGGGGTAGTGCTATTCGCTCAGTCTGACAACTCGAGCATTTCCGGCATCGTTAAGGACCAGACCGGCGCCTCAGTTGTTAACGCCAAAGTCACAGTTACGAACGAAGCCACAGCGTTCGAGCGTATTGTCAATTCCAACGAATCGGGTTTCTATACCGTAACCAACATTCCACCGGGCTACTACACTGTTAAGGTAGAGCTGGCGGGGTTCAAAACCTTCACCAAGACTCGTAACAAACTGGAAGCCGCGCTTCCTTCGGCTGTCAACGCCGATCTCGCAGTTGGGCAGCTTAGCGAGTCGGTGACAGTGGAAGCCAGCGTTGCCCAGCTCAACACCGAGTCGGCGACAGTCGGCAAGACGGTGGAGCAGGTTCAGATTCAGAACCTGACTCTCAACGGCCGCAACCCGCTGTTCCTCGCGATGCTGAAGCCGGGCGTTCGGCGTGGCTCGGCACTTAGTGGTTTCAGCTATGGCCTCGATTCGGGCGGCCTTACAATTAACGGCGGCCGTTCGCAGGATTCGCTGATCACATTCGACGGAGCGGTTGGCATTCGTACGCGCGCCAACGGCACTGCAATTGGCGCGGCAGACCTCGACACCGTTCAGGAAGTACAGGTTCTGACAGCCAACTACTCGGCTGAGTATGGCCGTTCGTCGGCGGGCCAGGTTCGAATGGTAACCAAGTCAGGTACCAAGGAATTCCACGGTACGTTCTACGAGTATTTCCGCAACAGTGCCCTTGACGCGAACTCATGGTCGCGCAACAGGGTGGCAACCACCAACTTCGTCGCCCCGCTGAAATTCAACCAGTTTGGTTACAACGTCAACGGTCCGGTGACGATTCCGAAGCTTTTCAACAAGGACCGCGAGAAGCTGTTCTTTCTGTGGAGCCAGGAGTGGGTGAAACGCCGCAATGAAGATACTACGATTCAGCGCGTTCCGAGTCTTGCCATGCGGAGTGGCGACTTCAGTGAATTGCTGGGACCGAACCGGTTTTACAACGCTCCGCGCCAGATCAACGATCCGACCACGGGCACGCCGTTTCCAGGAAATATTATTCCGCAAAACCGGTTGAGCCCCAACGGCGTCGCGATCTTGCGGACATACTATGCTCCGAACGGAGCATTTCAGGGCAACAACAACTACTTGCAAGTCCGTCCGGCCCGACAGGACCAACGCAAGGATAACGTTGCAATCGATTACAACCCGGCATCGAAGCAGTTCATCCGGTTCCGGCTGGCAAACTACAGCTACGAAGAGCTGGGCAGCTTTCGGACCGGCTTCGATTACGCGGTCAACGACTTGTCACGTCCAAACCGCACGGCCAGCCTGTCGCATAACTACACGTTGACCCCGTCGCTGATCAACGAAGTACTGATCACCGGATCGGTGGATCGGGTCCGCATCAACGTGGACCGCAATGGCGAGCGCTACCTGCGTTCCCGCAACGGGATCAACTATCCGTACATCTATCCGGATAATAAAGAAATCTTCGACAAAGTTCCGACTGTTGTGATTTCGAATGTAGGCTCGATCGACGGTGGTCCGTATCCGTCCAGCTCGGCTGGTCCGATCTACACCCTGTCGGACAACGTGACCTGGATAAAGGGAAACCACACGTTTAAATTCGGCGGCACGTTTGAGCGCTCGGGTCAGAACGACTTCGACCAGATCAACGTGAATGGCGTCCCCGGTGGAACAAACAATCAGAATGGCCGTTTTGAGTTCAACGACCTGCGTCCCGGCAACGCTCCGGGCACTGGAACCGCGTTGGCGAATGCTTCATTGGGTCTGTTTTCGACTTACGCCGAGATCGGCCCGCGCGCCTATACGCCTTACCGCAGCCAAATGTTCGAGTTTTTCGGTCAGGACTCGTGGCGTGTGAATGACAAGCTGAAACTGGAGCTTGGTTTTCGCGGCACGTGGATGAACGGCTACAACAAGTCGCTTTGGGGCAATATCGCTGTATTCCGCCCGTCGGTCTACGATCCGGCAAAAGCCGCAGTCCTCGACCGTGCGACAGGCAACATCCTCAGCGGCGACCGTTACAACGGCGTCCAGATACCGGGCAGTTCCTTCCCGGATGCATCGAAAGGCCGAGTCCCCGCCATCGACAGCGGCGAGTTCAATCGCCTGCTGGACGGCGGCAGCGCGTATCCGTCGCCGAATCAGTTCTACACCATGCCGCGTATCGGTATGGCCTA
>JACMLA010000801.1 GCA_014379815.1 Bryobacteraceae bacterium
CCATCTTTTTCTCGTTCGTAAACAAGGTTTCCAGAGCCGGCCGCGTCGACTTATCCTTCAATCGCGCGAAGCCTTCTGCCGCGGATGCGCGAACACCTTCGCTCTTGTCTGTGATGCCGTTCTGGAACAACACCTTCACTGACGGATCCGCAATCATTGCAAGTGCGCCAAGAGCCGCGCGCTTTACACGGTCGGACTTCGCCTCGCCATAGACAGTTCGCAGATCCAGCACAGCATCGTGTGTTCGCAGCAACCCAGCTGTCTCGATAGCAGCGACCTGGATTCGCTCCTCCAGATCGCGAAGCAGAAAGATCACGCGTGCTCCGGCCGACTCGTCGCGAATCTTTTGGAGTGCGATCAAAGACTCGAAGATCACAGCGTCTTCTTTGGATCGCAGCGCGGTAATCAGTTCCGGCAAACCGGCTTGTCCCCGGAGTATGCCCAATGCGCGGGCTGCGGAAGCCCGTCCCTCAATCGAGGCTCCTCCACGCACCAGCGAAGCCAATGCGCGGATCGCATCGGGCCGGACCGTTACATAGGGATCGATGACGTCACGATTCTCACGATCGAAACGGCTTCGGACGGCGGATGTGACACGCTGCAGAGATCCCGATTCCACGTAGCCAGGCAGGTAGAAGTTGACTATGCCTTCGGTCGCCCGAATCTGCACGTCGGCGTCATTATCCCGGGTAGCAGCGATCAGAGGCTCAAGACTATACTGAGTGCCAATCGTAATCAGACTGCGAACCGCTTCGCGACGAACGTCGACTGCAGGGTCCTTCAGCAGCGGAAGCAGTTGTGGGATCGATTCGGATCCGCTTTTGGAAAGGGATTTTGCTGTCCTGACTTTGGTCTTTGCATCAACGTTGCCCGATTCCTGGGCGATGCTGCACACACAAGCCAACAGTCCGGCAGCAACCAACCGGCGGCAGAATGGCATTGTCTCTCCTGAAGAAAACGATCCGGGCGCGGGGTCGCGCTCGCCAGCGAACGTATGCTAGCGAATGTATTCTACCTGAACCCGTTTTGGAATCAGTCCGGCTTCGAATCCCAGATCCAGCAGCTTCTGCGCGGCTTTTGGGATCACCTCTCCGGCGTCCACCGTGTAGTGGTTCACGTACATTCCAACAAACTTTTCAGCTAGCGGAGTTTCCATGTCGCGAGCGAACTGCATCGCGTAGTTGAGTGCCTCTTCATGATTGTCCAGCGCATACTGGATGCTCTCGCGCATCAGCCTGCAGCATTCGGTCTGAATCTCAGGGCTGAGAGATCTCAGCAAAGCATTTGCCCCCAGAGGCAAAGGCAGATTGTGAGTCTTCTTCCACCAGCGACCGAGGTCCATGATGTTGTGGAAACCGCCTTTGGCATACGTTAGCTGGGCTTCGTGAATGACAATGCCTGCGTCTACGATGTGCTCACTAACAGCATCGGTGATCTTGTCGAAGGGCATGATCACAGCCTCAAAATCAGGCTCAAACAAACTAAAGGCAAGATACGCGGTTGTCAGCTTGCCTGGAACCGCAATCCGTTTGCCCTTCAGTTCCTCCGGAGCGATTGGTTTGGAAGCGATCACCATCGGACCGTATCCGTCTCCGACGCTGGAACCACTTGCCATCAGCACATACTTGTCAGCTACAAAAGGGTAGGCGTGGTAGGAGATAGCCGTTAATTCGTACTGCCCTTCGTGAGCTTTCCGGTTCAGGCTCTCGATGTCGTCAAGAACGTGCTTAACATTAACCAGACGGGACCGTATCTTCCTGGTTGCGAGACCATAGAACATGAAGGCATCATCGGAATCCGGACTGTGGGCGCAAACAATTTCCTTCACTTCGGTGGGAATCATAACTTGTGGGCTGCCCCAAATATATCAGATATTGCTCACCATCCCTGAGAATTAAGAGTTTTTTGGAGGCATCTTGAGAAGCGTAAGAAACCACCAGTACACTGTAACGATTCAATGGACAGGCAACCTCGGTACCGGTACTTCGGCGTATACCGCGTACAGCCGGGACCACCTTCTGTTCGCCTCCACAAAGGCAGTCTCGGTACCGATGAGTTCGGAACCTGTCTTCCGGGGTGACATGTCCCGCTATAGTCCGGAGGAACTGCTTCTTGCCTCGCTATCCTCCTGCCACATGCTGTGGTTTCTCCACGTTTGCTCCGACGCGAAAGTGACGGTTCTGGAATACACCGATCAGCCGACGGGCGTGATGGTGGAAAGCGAGGACGGATCCGGGGAGTTCCGGCATGTCGTCCTGTGTCCCCGTGTCAGGATCACAGAAGAGGAGCGCGAAAGCGAACTCGAATCGCTGCATCAGCAGGCACATGACAAATGCTTTATCGCACGGTCCGTTCGTTTTCCGGTCACAATCGAACTTAAGTAGAGAGCTGGTAAAAACGTTGTAAATGCGAAAAAGTCAGCTGCTTTATCCGTTACAATTCACTGAGAAGTAATGCACACAATCCTGGTGATCGAGGATGATGAGAGCCTCCGGGACACTGTAGGACTGTTGCTGGAGAGGGAAGGCTTTCGGCCTATCCTCGTTGCCGATGGGCGTACCGGTCTGGAAGAGGCCCTGCGGTCAAGACCCTCGCTGATGCTTGTCGATTTGCGGCTGCCGGAGATGAGCGGTCTGGAAATCTGCAGGGAAATCCGCAGCGCAAAGTTGCCAATTCCGATTATTGTTCTCAGTGCCGTTGGCGATGAGATCGATAAGGTTCTGCTGCTTGAAGTGGGTGCCGACGATTACATCGTCAAGCCCTTTGGAACGCGCGAACTTCTTGCGCGTATCCGGGCCGTCTTGCGGAGATCGTCTCCTGATGCGCCCCGGCTGTTCTCCTTTAGCGATATTCAGATCGATGTCGAGCGTCGCATCGTCACAAGGGCGGGGAAGGAAATCAAGCTCACGCCGGCTGAATACAATCTGCTGACTTTCTTCGTGCATAACGAAGACCGGCCGCTGACGCGCGACGTACTTCTGAACTCAGTCTGGGGCTATCAGTCGATCCCGAACACCCGCACCGTGGACGCGCACGTCGTGCGTCTCCGCCAGAAGCTGGAACCGAATCCTGAAGCGCCCGTTCACTTCCTGACGCTGCACGGTGTCGGCTACCGGTTCCTGAGTTGATCCATGCGCACCATACTGGTCGTGGAAGACGATCCCAACATGGCGGAGATGGTCGAGCTCGCCCTGCTGCGGGTGCCCGGCGTTGAAGTCCGTTGCTTTCCTAATGTGGAGCAGGCACGCGCCAGGCTTGCTTCCGCCGAACAGTTCGACGTTCTCATAACCGACGTTCACCTGCCGGGTGAAGACGGACTCGCCCTTGTCGCCTCTGTACGGGCAATGCCTGCGCGATGTGGCTTGCCGGTGATTGTGACAACCAGCAGCCGCGAACCCGCTCTGCGCCAAAGGGCGGAAGCCATGGGAGTGCTGCTGTTTCTGGAAAAACCATGGTCGGCAGGCAGGCTCTGTGACACCATACATTCATTGTTCAATGAGACCTGAGCCTTGCTGGTTTGCTTTCCGGCTTTTGCTGTTCACGATTTCGGTGTCGTGCCGTGTGATTGCCGATCCACAGACTCCCGAACCGGCTGGGCAAATGGAAGCCGTGCTGGCAAGGCTGGACCGTCTGGAAGCAGAGAACACCCGGCTCAGGACGGAACTGGAGAAGCTCCAGGCCCGCCTTGGTATCGGCTCAGAGCCTCCGCTGGAAGAACGGGTTGCCGTCACCGAACAGAGGGTGGAGGAACAAGCGCAGGCGAAGGTAGAGTCCTCGCAGCGCGCTATTGTCCGCCTGAAAGGCATGCTGCTGTTCAACGCGTTCAGCAGCGGTCGCAACGGCGTTCCAGCGGACTTTCCCACCATCGCAACCGCGGCGAGAAACAGCAGCCAGATTCGTGCCACGATGCGCCAAAGCTCGGTGGGCATTGCAGTGGAAAGTCCATTTTCCATAGCAGGGGCGCATGCTCGCGGCGAGTTAATGGCAGACTTCTTCGGCGAATTTGAGGACTACAACACGCCTCGTATCCGGACCGGCTTTCTGGAGCTGCAGTGGCCGTCTACTGCGGTTACCGTCGGTATCGAAAAGCCGATTGTTGCCCCGCGGAATCCGTCGAGCCTCGCTCAGTTCCTCTATCCGGCCCTCTGGGGTGCCGGCAACTTGTGGCTCTGGCAGCCGCAAATCCGCATCGAGCAGAAATTCAATCTGGCTGGTTCCGAAGTGAAGCTGCAGGCAGGTCTTCTGCAGACCAACGACCAGCGCGCCCTGCCGGGGAACTCCAGCATTGTGCTCCAGCCGCGTCCGGCATGGCAGGGAAGGCTCGCTTTCGCGCGGCGTTTCGGCGAGGATCGTGCCTTCGAAGTTGCACCAGGCTTTCACTCCAGCAGAAGTCTCCTGCAAGGCACATCGGTGCTGTCTCAACTGATCACCACTGACTGGCGGATTGCACCTGCCAGTCAGTGGGAACTGACAGGTGCGATGTTCACCGGTCGCAACGCGGGACCTATAGGCGGAGTTCGCCAGGGCATTGCCTTTGTCCGCCCCGGCGTTCCGCAGGCGGTAAGAACCTTCGGAGGATGGAACCAGCTAATGTACCGTCCAGTCGAGCGATTGAGGCTGCACGCCATCCTGGGACAACAGGACGACAACGACAGCGATGCGGGCCGCGGCAGTCTAAGCCGGAATGTATCCTGGATGCTGAACGGAATTCTTCAGCTGGGACCGAATGTCCTGGTAGGCCTCGAGGCACAACAGATCCGTTCGTCTTATGTAGGTCTGCCCACCCGGGTACTGAATCGTTATGACGTTTCTCTCGGTTATCTGTTTTAGCCTGCTGGCCCACCTGACGGCGACTGGTGCCGAGGTGGCTGGCCGCATACAGCTTCGCGATTCCCAGGAGAGAAAAGTCGAGCGCGGGCATGACTACTCCAACGTAGTCGTCTGGCTGGAACCGGTGGGTGCTAAACCGCTGGAACCCGAGACGCCAGGCAAGGCCGTAATGCTGCAAAAGAACAAAAAGTTTGTACCTCATGTGCTGGCAGTGCGCAAAGGTACTCTGGTGGATTTTCCCAATCTCGACGCAATCTTCCACAACGCTTTCTCCAACTTCAGTGGTCAGCTTTTCGATATCGGCCTCTATAAGCCAGGCAGTTCGCGGACCGTTCCCTTCCAGAGGCCGGGTATTGTGCGAGTCTTTTGCAATATCCATTCCGCAATGAGTGCGGTGATTGTTGTGGTGGATACGCCATGGTTCGCCATCACAGGCCAGGACGGTACTTTCCGGATCAGTGGAATTCCTGCGGGCGAGTACCGGATGAAGGTATTCCACGAGCGAGCCACACCCGCTGTACTGGCGAAGCAGGAACGCGTTGTGACCGTAAACGCGGACGGAATCAGCGATCTGGCACTGACGATTTCGGAAAACGGATACCTGTCCATTCCACACGGAAACAAACACGGGAAGCCGTACCCGAGAAATGGAGACAGCTATGGAGTCCAGCAATGAGCAGGCTGCCACTTATATGGAGAGTCTTCCTGTCGACTTCGCTGGTTACAACACTTCTGTTTGGTGGAATCGGGTACCTGGTCCAGACTCACTTCGCCCGTACCAGTGAGTTGATGCTGGAGGAGGAGCTGCGGTCCAGCTTCCGCGCCTACGAAACGCTCTGGAAATCGCGGTCGGAATTGCTGGCCTCCATCAGCCGTGTGATGAGCGGAATGCCCAACGTGCGAGCCGCTTTCAGCACCGGCGACCGGGCAACCATCGAGGACACAGCAGGCGAACTCTGGGCACGTGTTTCCCAGGCCGACGCGGCGTTTCTGGTTACAGATCCCGACGGGGATATTATTGCGTCCTTGAGCAACCGCTTACCTTCCGCAGTTCGGCGGATTGAAGCGGTTACCGCTGCGGCGCCGAGTTTCCCCCGGCAAAGTTCCGGATACTCCTTCCTGGGCGATCAGCTATGGCACGTTGTCGTCACACCAGTGTTTGTGGATTCCAGTCGCGAACCGGCGCTAATCAATGTGCTGGTCGCCGGGTATCCGGTGGACGACAATCTCGCGGAGACTGTCCGCGGTCTTACTAACGGGAGCGACGCCGTGATCACAGTGCGGGGTAAGGTTGTCGCCTCTACGCTCCCAAGGGATAAAGCGTCCGCCCTCGCGCAGGTTTCCATCCGGCCTGGTGAACTGGATCAGGCCGACTCCGGGTCCGAGAAGTGGTCGATTCTGGGGACAGCACTGAACGACGTCAACGGACAGTCTATCGGCGATCTCCGGATCCTGAGACCTCTGACGCCTGCGCTGCAACGCTTCACCGATCCGCGGCTGGAGATCGCAGGAATGTGGGCAG
>JACMLA010000802.1 GCA_014379815.1 Bryobacteraceae bacterium
AGCCACTCAATCGGGGAAGTAGCTTACAACGCAACGCAGGGCTCGCCATCGTGTGGCTCTGCTTCGGACTCCGTCTCGGGGACGAATATATTTTTACAAGGAGAACGAAGTGAACGTCCTGATTGTTGACGATTCTGCTGCAATTCGCAAAATTTTGCAGCGTGTTCTGGGACAGGCAAATGTTCCTATGACCCAAGTGTTCGAGGCAAGCGACGGGCTGGAAGCTCTGGCG
Organism: Bryobacteraceae bacterium; assembly: GCA_014379815.1. Next base: position 233 of record JACMLA010000802.1, read on the forward strand.
GTGTTGAGAGCCAATCGCGTGGAGCTGATCCTGTCCGACATCAACATGCCAAACATGGATGGACTGCAGTTCCTCAGCGAGGTACGCGCGGTTGATGCGTGGAAGAGCATTCCTGTCGTGATGATCACGACAGAGGGCAGCCATGCAAAGGTCATGGAAGCAGTGCAGTTGGGCGCCTCGGGATATGTCCGCAAGCCATTCACCCCGGACCAGATCAAAGAAAAGCTTGCTGGCTTGATTTAAGGAACCCGCAAATGAAGAACTGTCCCTTAACACACAACGATCTCGTGAATATCGTCCGTTCTGCTACCGACGACGTTTTTATCACGATGTTGGGCATAACTCCGGAACGTCAGGTGGCCTACCAGGATACTACCGCCAATCTGTCAACTGACGGCGTGGTCTCGCTGATCGGCTTTGCTGGTCTATGGGTCGGCACTGGCAGTATCTCTTGCAGCGTTGAACTCGCTTGCAAGCTCGCCTCCATTCTCATGATGGCGGAATATGACTCAGTAAAAGATGAAGTACTGGACGCAGCCGCCGAGGTCACAAATATGATCATCGGAAACGTTAAGACGTCCCTTGAGGAGCACCTGGGACCGATGGGTCTCAGCATTCCAACGGTGATCCACGGACGTAACTTCACATCCCGCACAGTGGGCACACAAGACTGGACGATTGTTCCCTGTTTGCTCGACGGGGATCTGCTGGAAGTACAACTCTGTCTCGCAAGCAATGAAGCAGGCGGTCGTCCCCGTTTCGCACTTGCTGGTCAGACGGCGGTTCAGATCTAGAGGAGAGTCTGGTGGCATCAACACTACTGAAATCAATGGGTCAGGGCACGGCTTCCGAGAACGGTGGAGGCAGAGCCGGCAAATACCTTAGCTTTGCGCTCGGCCCTGAGGAGTACGCAATTCGTGTTCTCCAGGTCCGGGAGATCGTTAAGTTACAGCATATTACTTCCGTGCCGGACACCCCTCCGGATGTTCGGGGAGTTATCAATCTCAGGGGAAAAGTGATCCCTGTAATCGACCTGCGAGTGAAGTTCGGCATGTCCGACGCAGAAGACGGTCAGCGCACTTGCATTGTCGTCGTCGAAGTGGCAGCAAGCCAGAACGGGCCGATGGGCATCATCGTTGACGAGGTTAGCGAAGTTCTGACACTCGCCGAAACAGACATTCAGGACACTCCCGATTTTGGCAGTGGTGTGGAAACTCCTTTCCTGCTCGGTCTCGCGAAGGTCAAAGACAGTGTCAAAATTCTGCTGGATATCGATCAGGTTCTCATCAGCTCTGATCTGGCTTCTTTCAACGCTGCAGTAAGTGCATCCGAAGCACTTACTAACTAATAACATTTATGATTTTGAGGTTGCCATGACGGACCGAGCGCAGATATTACCGCAGATTACCCGACAAATCGAGCAACTGCGAACTGAGTTGGCTTCTGACACGCTGCCACTGACTGGAGTCTCAGGGTGGACCCAGTCGTTGATGCGGTTGTCTGAGCTGGCAAAGAGCTCGGGCGATGAAATGGCTTCCGGAATTGCCCGGGACCTCGCAATACACTTGCCCGACCGCGATGCCCACACAGTCGCTGAATACCTCAACCATGGCCTGGCGAGCTTCTCGGATGCACTCGCGAGTTCGTCCATAACCCTCCCGGTTCCCTCGACTAACTCCATCCTCGCCCAGGACCCGGAATTGCTAGGTGATTTCATTCTGGAAAGCAAGGAGCATCTGAGTTCCATAGAACAGAACCTGCTCGGAATGGAAAGAGGTGAAGAGGGCGGAGAAGCAGTTCACGCGATCTTCAGAAGCTTTCACACCATAAAAGGTTTGGCGGGATTTCTCGAGTTTGGCGTCATTCAGGAAGTTGCGCACGAAGTCGAAAGTGTACTGGATCGGGTTCGGCAAGGCCAAACTCCCGCTACTCCGTCGATTGTCGACGTGGTACTCGAGAGCAGGGATTACTTGGGGCGCTGGCTCGCTCTGCTGGAGAACGACTCTGCGGGTCAAATTCCTGCCGACCTAGCGAATCCGGAGCCAATCATTCGGCGTATCCGCGCCTGCGCTGATGGACCGGGCGTTACGGAGCCGGTTGCGTCGGAAACTGCGACACAGACTCCGGTTGCGGAGATGTCCAGTCCGACGGCTGTCAATGCAGTCAATGAGCAGATCCAGCCCGAATCTTCTTCCGCCCAGCCCAGAAGCGACGTAGCCACCAAGAACGCCAGCACCCGGTCAATAAAGGTCAGCACCGATAAGCTCGACTATCTGGTTGAGATGGTAGGCGAGATGGTGATTGCACAATCCCTGATCCGCCATGATCCAGAGGTTGGCGCGTTGCAGAGTGCAGGCCTCATTCGCAATCTCGCACAACTGGCTCGTATCACGAATGACGTTCAGAGAACGGCAATGTCGATGCGCATGGTGCCGATCGGCGCGTTGTTCCAGAAGATGGCACGGCTTGTTCGGGATCTCAGTCGCAAGTTCAATAAGCAGATTCTGTTTGAGACTCAGGGCGACGATGTCGAACTCGATAGAAACATCGTGGAAGAACTCGGCGACCCAATGATGCACATGGTTCGAAACGCAGTGGACCACGGAATCGAAACGGAGTCTGAACGACTGGAAGCTGGCAAACCCGCAGCGGCCCGGATATCGCTTCGTGCGTGTCATCGTGCAGGACAGATCGTGATTGAAGTGGCCGATGATGGCCGGGGCATCAACCGGGCACGCGTTCTGGATAAAGCCCGACGAAAAGGCGTGATCGCGCAGACTGCGGTACTGAGCGATACCGAATGCCTGAACTTAATCTTTCAGCCAGGCTTTTCTACAGTCGACAACGTGAGCGACATATCCGGGCGCGGTGTGGGAATGGATGTCGTTCGCAAGCAAATCTCTCACTTGCGCGGCAATATCGATATCGTGTCCGTTCAGGGTGTCGGAACGACATTCTCACTTCGTCTGCCACTGACTCTGGCGATTATCGACGGCTTGATTGTAGTAGTGGGAGATGACAAATTCATCATCCCGCTAGCTTCTGTCCGGGAGTTGCTCCGGCCTAAGCCGGAGATGCTGTCAACAATTGAGAATCAGGCCGAACTGGTTTGCATTCGCGATCAGCTATTACCGATGGTGCGACTCCATGAGCGGTTTGGCATAACACCGCGCTCCACCAATCCAGCAGATTGTGTTCTGGTCGTTGCCGACTCTGACGGTGTCTCCTTCTGCCTGATGGTTGACGAGATGGCCGGAAAACAAGAAGTAGTGATCAAGAGTCTGGGAGGGGTGTTCAAAAAGGTCGCTGGAGTCGCTGGCGGAGCGATTCTTGGGGACGGTCATGTGGGCTTGATCCTCGACCTGAAAGGGCTGTTTGCGGGACGGAAAGATGTCTGAGATTCTTGCACTTCCGGACATTTCCCGGAAGGAGTTTCTGGTACTCCGGGACTACCTTCATCAGTCGTTCGGACTCGAGTTGCGTGACGGAAAAGAGCGTCTGGTTATCGCCAGGTTGAGCAAGTTCGTGAAAGCCGGGAACTTCGTCTCGTTTGAGCAATACATACGACACGTACAAACGGATCCAACAGGCGATCGGTTGACGGACCTCATCGATGCGATGACGACCAATCACACCAGCTTTATGCGGGAACCTGAGCACTTCCGATTCTTCCTCGGCACTGTCCTTCCAGAACTCGGACGCAGGTCCAGCGTCTCTGTCTGGTCTGCTGCGTGCTCCACGGGCGAGGAACCGTATTCGTTACTGTTCAGCGTTGCCGATGCGCAGCAAAGCTCTGCAATCTCTGACGTCCGGATCACCGCTACCGACATATCGACCCGGGTTCTGCGGAACGCCAAAGAAGCAATTTTCACGATGGAGAAAGTACGGGCGTTGCCACCGGGCTGGCTCCAGAAGTTCTTCCAGGCTCCCGACAAGATTGCCGCCACCGCCCAGGTAAAAGCCGAATGGCGTTCAAAGATTGAATTTCAGCGTTATAACCTGATGCATGCTCTGCCATTCCGGAAGTTGTTCTCGGCAATATTTTGTCGGAATGTCATGATTTACTTCGATAAACCGACTCAATCCAGTGTGGTGAAAAGACTCTCCGCAGCGCTGGAACCAGGCGGATACCTGATGGTGGGTCATTCCGAAAGCCTGACCGGGCTGGACCACTCACTGCAGTATGTGAAACCAGCGATCTACAGGAAAGCGCTCTAGCTGGAATTGATGTAATGGAGCTGATTCTGGTAGGTATCGGCGATTGTCGAGCTTCGCGAACCGAGCAAGCCAGATTGATCACGTACGCGCTGGGATCCTGCATTGGAATGACCGTTTGGGATCCGGTTGTCAAGGTCGGCGGACTGCTTCATTACCTGCTGCCCGACTCTAACCTGGGCTCCGGACGTGGAAGCAATCCGGCCCTGTACGCCGATACGGGGATACCAATGTTATTGCGGAAGTGTTTCGAACTCGGCGCTTGCCGGGAACGTTTGATTATCCGCGCTGCCGGTGGCGCACGCATTCTGAGCCCCATGACGCAATTTGATGTCGGCAATCAGAACCAGGCGGGAATGAGAAAGTCGCTCCGTGAACTGGGTCTCGCAGTTCAGGCGTCTGCCACGGGAGGCACGGAGTGTCGCACCATCAGTCTGGACGTTACCTCTGGTGTGATGCGGATCCGGGAAGGAGGCGCTCCCTGGAAGGAGTTGACCGCAAGCCGGCGAGTTGGGTTATCGGCTACCCGTTAAAGGCTACGCAGACGCGTCGCAATCTACTGGAGTGTAAAGATGTCAGAGCGAAAATGGCGAGTCGTGATCGTGGACGACTCAGCACTTGTCCGGCGAGTCCTGAGCGATGCAATTGCCTCGGCTCCCGATCTTGAAGTCGTAGGAACGGCACCGGACGCAGTGGTTGCGCAGCGACTCCTGACGGAACTCAAGCCAGATGTCATCACGCTCGACGTAGAGATGCCAGGAATGGACGGCATCACGTTCTTGCGAAAAATGATGGCGGGCCCGAGGCCAGTACCGGCGATCATTGTGAGTTCCCTGGCACTCGCAGGTTGTCGAACTGCTCTTGAAGCTCTCGAAGCCGGTGCAGTGGATCTGGTAGCAAAGCCGGGGAAGCTGTCGTCACTTGCGGATCTTCGGTCAGACCTTATCAATAAAGTACGGGCAGCCGCACAAGCCCGCATCACAACTCTGCCGGTCCCCGCAGTCAGACCGGCTCCTAAGAAGGAGTTGCCGCTCCCACCGAGAGTAGGGTCATTTCCGCCAGTTGTCGTTGCGATTGGTGCCTCAACCGGGGGAACAGAAGCAATTCGTCAGGTTCTACAGGACCTCCCGGCGTTAACTCCGCCCATCGTCATCGTGCAGCACATTCCACCTCATTTTTCCAAAGCGTTCGCGAATCGCCTCGATCAACTTTGTGCAATGCGGGTCAAAGAGGCGGAGGAGGGGGATGCCCTCGCGCCCGGTCTGGTATTGATAGCACCAGGCGATTTTCATATGAGCGTGGAAGAGAATGGCAGAGGGCTCTTTGTTCGGCTCACCCAGACCGAGAAAGTCTGCTATCAACGACCTGCCGTGGATGTGCTTTTCAATTCAATGGCGCGTCTCAAGAGATCCCGGTGCGTTGGTGTGGTTCTGACCGGAATGGGCTCGGATGGTGCCGAAGGTCTCGCACGTATGCGGAAAGCCGGTGCCCGAACTCTGGTTCAAGATGAGGCCACCTCCGTCGTGTACGGAATGCCCAGGCAAGCCCTTCTCGCTGGTGGCGCGGAGCGCTCTGCTCCACTTGGCCAGATTGGGCGTCTGATGCTGACGGTCGCTAGTTCCACATCCCCCAGCCTGGCTTCGGTCAGTTAGAAATTAGCCAAGCAAGTCGCGGATAGTGATGCCTACCAGAGCGAGCGTGAGACCTGTCACAACAACGACTGCAGTCCATGCGATTGCGTTGTAGATCCCAGAGTTGGTCCACTCCCGCATGAGACTCTTCCGGTTGATGAGCATCGTCATAAACACGAGGATCAGAGGAAGCAACATGCCGTTAATGATCTGAGACACAAGGATCATGCGAACGAGCGGGAACCCCGGTAGCAGGATGACGCCAGCCCCAAAAGCAATCAGCAAGGTAATCAGCCAGTAAAAAATGGGAGCTTCGCGGAAGTTTTTGTTGACGCCCGATTCGAATCCGAGGCCTTCACATACTGTGTACGCGGTCGAAAGGGGAAGGATGCAGGCCGCAAAAATCGAGGCATTGAACAAGCCCGCGCAGAATAAAAGGTAGGCATATGGCCCGAATGGCTTGAGAGCCAGAGCCGCATCCGCCGAGTCTGTAATGTCCCGGGGTCCATTCGTCCATATCGAGCCAGCACACGCCACAATAATGAAAAAGGCGATCACAGACATCACAACGCAACCTATAATCACCTCGAGGCGCGACTCCGCATACTCCTTAATCGTGACTCCCTTTTCAACCACAGCTGCCTGAAGAAAGAACTGCATCCAGGGAGCAACAGATGTGCCAACCATTCCGATTAGCATTGCCAGATAGCCCGTTTCCAGCATCAGCACCGGACGAACGCTGTACACTGCTGCTTCTTTCCAGTCGGGCTTAACCAGAATCCCTGAAATCACATAACAAACGTAAAGCGATGTCGCAAACAGGAATATTCTTTCTATTCGCGCATAATCGGTTTTAACGATCAATAACCAGACGCCCATAGCAGCCAGGGGTACCGATACGAATCGGCTGACATGAAACAGTCCCAGAGAACTGGCAACACCAGCGAAATTCGCCATGACGTTCGTTAGATTGACAAACACAAGCGCCACCAACATGAAAAACGTCGTTCGCAGTCCAAACTCCTCGCGAATGAGATCGGACAAGCCTTTGCCGGTAACTACACCCATACGCGATGACATCTCCTGCGTGACGATCAGCAGAAGAGTGATTGGAAGCAAAGTCCACAGCGGCAGATAGCCATACTTTGCGCCTGCCTGGGAGTAGGTAAAGATTCCCCCGGCATCGTTGTCAACGACTGCCGTAATGAAGCCGGGACCAAGAACAGAAAAGAAAACCAGAATGCGATTGCGGAAGCGTTTCAACATTTAACGCTCACACAGCGCAGAGATTACGTGATCGGCCGTGATCACGCCAATTACGCGACCGTCACCAGAGGTCACCGGCAACGAAAGTAAGCTGTATTTGTCGAACAAAGCGGTAACTCTCGCCTCTTTTTCGTAAACATCCACTTTGACAATATTGTCGGCAGCCAGTTCGCGTAGAGTTTGCTCGGGACCCGCGACCAACAGCCGGGTTACCATGACGGTCCCGCACAAAGATCCGTCATCAGACGATGTCAGAAACAGAGTATTGACCTTGTCGAGCTCGTCATTTTTTGTACGCAGAAACCGAACCGCATCGTCGACGCTGGCGTTCTCTGGCAAGGCCACGAAGTTGGTGTTCATTAGAAACCCAGCCGTGTGTTCGTGGTACTCGACGATTTCCCCCACTTCGGCACGCGTCTCTTCCGTGACCTCTTCCAGAATCTCGCTCGAGGTCTCCTCCTCCAGATCGGCCAGTGCGTGTGCCGCTTCGTCAGGAGCCATTTCATCGATGATCGCTGCCGCTTTGTCAGTATCGATGGATTCCAGGATGCTGGCCTGAACACTGGGATCCATTGCAGAAAGGGCCTCCGCGGCTACTTCCGCGTCAAGGTTCTCTATGATCGCCTCGCGGTCTTCCGGGCTGAGATCCTCTACGATCTCTGCCAGATCTGCTGGATGCATTCTCTCCAGAGCGGTATGAGTGATGTTGAGTCGCAACCGCCTTTGCGGATCAGGTTCGACAATATTGCAGTATTCCCATCGAATGGAGTTAGGTGCGATCGGTTTTTGCAGCTTGCGAGTCCACGAGGCCGGAATCACGCCCTGAAGCAAGCGCCGAAAGATACTACGAACACCAATGTCGACTTCGAGCACATCAAGGTATTGAAAACTGCCCGCCTGTTTGATTTCGAAAGTGACGTCGTTCACGCGGACTACTTTTCGGCCGTGCGCGTCGATGATCTGCTGATCCAGAAGATCACGCACGATGCGCAGCATGTATTCGTCAGAATGATAAGGCGTCAGTTGCTCGTCGCGTAAGTAGATGCCATCAAGAGAGAGCCTCTGAACCTGGTCAAAACGCACCGTGAGCCACGCCCATTGGCCCCCAACAAGAAATCTATCAACGCGAACGGGATTGATTATTGGAACGAGGGCCGCGTCTTTGACACGACCAATCAGTCGGCGGCGAGTGTCGAAGACCTGGAGTCCAACCAGTTCTGTGCAGAACAAGACTTCCGGTTGAACCATCGTCCGCCTTTCATTACATTGAACCGATGATGACCACCAGGCTTCGTTCTCATGTTAGAACGCCCCGATGGTCAGTTCGACTCTCCCAGTTTCGCGCGCAGCAGGTCATTTACGAGTTGAGGATTGGCCTGACCTTTGGAGGCCTTCATAACCTGGCCAACCAGAAAACCAGCGACGGTTGTCTTGCCTGAACGGTACTGCTCGACCTGCTTTGGATTGTCGATGATGACCTGCCCGATCAGCGTAGCAAGCGCATCTGAGTCAGAGATCTGGCTGAGTCCCTCGCGTTGTATGATGGCCGCCGCGCTATCGGTGGAAACGTACATTTTGGCGAAGATCTCCTTCGCGAGCTTGCCGGAGATTTCGCCCTTACCCACTAATTCCAGAAGCTCCCCTAAGCGCGTGGCTGAAACGGGAGAGTCTGAAATGTCTCTGCCGCTATCAGACTTCAGCAAAGCAGACAGGTCACCCATTACCCAGTTCGCGGCCATGCGCGCATCGCCACACGCTTGTGCCAGTTGCTCGAAGTACTCAGCTGTGGCGCGCGATTGCGTGAGTACCCCGGCGTCGTAGTCGCGGATTCCAAAGTCGACTACGAATCTCTGACGACGCGAGGCAGGCAGCTCGGGCAAGCTCTGCCGGACTTGCAACAGCCACTCTTCAGTAATGCGAAGGGGCAACAGGTCCGGTTCCTGGAAATACCGGTAGTCGTGAGCCTCTTCCTTACTGCGCATGTTTGCCGTGTGACCCGTCTCGGGACTGAACAATCTTGTTTCCTGCACAATATTGCCGCCTGCATCGACGATGCCAATCTGGCGGGTAACTTCGTAGTCGAGGGCCATTTTCAAAAAACGAAACGAATTCAGATTCTTGACTTCTACCTTGGTTCCTAGGCGCTCTGCACCACGCAAGCGAATCGACACGTTCGCGTCGCAGCGCAGCTGGCCCTTCTCCATGTCGCACGGGGAGACGTCGACAAACTGCATAACTTCCTTGACTGCAGTGAGGAAATCATACGCTTCATCAGAACTCCGCATGTCCGGCTCCGTCACAATTTCAATCAGAGGTGTGCCAGAGCGGTTCAGGTCCACGTACGAGAAAGTGTCAGAGTCCCGGAAGCCATCGTGGATGCTTTTCCCAGCGTCATCCTCCATATGAATGCGAGTCAGGTTGATACGCCTGGGTGCGCCATTCGCGACGATGTCGACGTAGCCGTGTTCGGCGACCGGTTGATCGAATTGTGAGATCTGGTAGCCCTTGGGCAGGTCCGGATAAAAGTAGTTCTTCCGGGCAAAACGAGAGAACGTTCGCACGCTGCAGTTCAGGGCGATAGC
>JACMLA010000803.1 GCA_014379815.1 Bryobacteraceae bacterium
CCGCGAGCAGCTGGCGGAGGTCCTGCTCTTCCAGTTGTCTGGAGGGTGAAGATTCCTGAGCCGTCGCGACAACCTGGCGGGATACGAAGTTTCCATCTTCGTCAGAAGTTACTCGATCCAGAGTTTCGAAACTCAGTGACCGTGCGTTGCGCATCCAGTCGTGGCACTCGGCAACCGGGATGTTGAGTTCACCCGCGATATCTTCGACGGATGCCGAGGTCTGCAGCCGGTTCTCCGCTTCCACAGTTGCCGCCAGAAGAGCGCGTGCCCGGCGACGTTGTCTTCTTGGTGCCCAGTCGAGATTGCGGAGACTGTCGAGGATCGAGCCACGAATTTTGAACTCGGCGTACGTTCTAAGCTTCACGCCCTGAGTCGGGTCATAGTGATCGATTGCAGAGATCAGGCCGACCGTGCCGCTTGATACCAGATCGTCCAGGCTCACCAGTCCAGGCAGTGTCTGATGAATCCGGCGGGCGATCAATCTGACTTGCGGCAGATGCTCCATAATCAGGCTGTCTCTGTCGGCAGCGAAGGCATTCGCTACGATTCCGGTTTGAGTGGCAGAGGCTGTACTGGTTAGGGTGGGCATGCCTTAAGAAAGGCAACCTGTAGCCCAAAGGGGATACTCCTTTTACTTCAGTGACATACAAAGAAAGAGGCTGCGAAACTCCCAAAGTGGAACAGGCTTTCGCGTTTCATTCTGAGACCGCGTTCCGCATTGAAACGAATGTCAGCCGAGTTACCCGGCAGACGTTATGATCGAACTATGAGGCGTAGCAACCTGAACTTTCTGCTCTGTCTGGCAGCGTTCAGCACGCTCTCCACAGTCGCGCAGATCATCGAATTTGAGTCCAATGGTTTGAAGTACCAGGCATTGACCCGTGATGGACTGACCATTATGGTGGCTGGACTTCCCGCCCATGTCCGCGACTACGCGGTGATTCAGGTTGCCGTCTCGAACGGTGCAAAGAAGATCTATACCGTGCGTCCGGAAGACTTCCTGTTCCTTCGCGAAGATGGCGCGGAGATTATCCCCGTACCGCCCAGAGAAGTTGTGAATTCCCTCAGCGAACGCGCCAGCCGGAGCGATGTGGTCAAGCTGGTCACTTCTTACGAGAATTCCATTTACGGCAACACGCAATACAAAGGCACGAACGGCTACGAGCAGAGGAGGCAGAGTGCAATGACCGACTTCACGTCAACCCGCCTGCGTGCGGCGGCGGCAGCCTCGGCAATCGCTTTTGTCAACACGAAGCTTCCGCCTGGGCAGTCCACCGACGGCGCAATCTTCTATCCGGCATCGGGCAAGTCTCCCCTCGGCGGAACCATCCGCGTCAGGACAGTCGGAGGCCTGGTCTATGAATTTCCCCTCGTGAACGCCGCGAAGACGAGTGCCGCCAGCGCACAGTCGGCTACACCCTGAAATGTCTGCTTCCAGTCAGATCTCAGCCGATACTCCACAGGAAGGCAGCTCAGCCGAAGAGTTGCTTCGCTGGGCTATCGGGACGTACCGGGAACGGTTCGCAATCCTAACCAGCTTCCAGTCGGAAGGAATGGTATTGGTCGACATGGCGGTGAAGATCGAACCCCGTGTTCGTGTCATCACACTCGACACGGGACGCTTGCCGGCGGAAACATATGGCATGATCGAAACCGTCCGCGAGCTTTACGGGATTCCGGTGGAGATGGTCGGACCAGACGCGGAAGAAACCGGGCGCATGACGACTCGCTTCGGGCCAAACCTATTTCGCGAAGAGGTAGCGTACCGGAGGCTCTGCTGTGAGATCCGCAAGGTTCGGCCATTCGCAACGAAGCTGCCGGGTCTGGATGCGTACGCGGTCGGACTTCGGCGTGCCCAGGGCACCTCGCGTGAGAACATCGCCATGGTTGATTTCGCCGACTCCCGCTATAAGTTAAGTCCTCTGGCCACGTGGAGCCAGGAAGACGTTGCCGCCTATACACGCGAGCACCAGGTGCCCGTGCATCCCCTCTACGAAGCCGGCTACACCAGCATCGGATGCGAACCGTGCACACGGGCGATCGGAGCGGGAGAGAGCGAACGTGCCGGCCGCTGGTGGTGGGAACTGGACGGAAACAGTGAGTGCGGTCTGCACTTCTCGGCCGAGGGTCGCGTCGAACGTTCAGTAGACGTTCTGCTCCGTGAGATCCTGACCAATTAACCAATGCACACAGGGTTTACGCTCTGGTTCACCGGCCTTTCCGGCGCGGGAAAGAGCACCATCAGCGAGCGAATACACGAACGTCTTCGGAATGCGGGAGCCAGAGTCGAGTTGCTGGACGGAGACGTGGTGCGGACCAATCTTTCGAAGGGCCTTGGCTTCTCCAGAGAGGATCGCGATATCAACGTTCGCCGTATTGGCTTCGTTTGCGAGTTGCTCACCCGAAATGGAGTGATTGCTCTGGTGGCTGCGATATCGCCCTACCGGGCCGTTCGCGAGGAGATACGCGCACGCATTCAGAATTTTGTCGAGGTATACGTGCACTGTCCGGTCGAAGTTCTCGCAGAGCGTGACGTCAAGGGATTGTACAAGAAAGCACTTGCAGGAGAGATACCGGAGTTTACAGGCATCTCAGACCCCTACGAGCCTCCCGCAAATCCCGAGATCACCATCGATTCCTCGCTCGAATCGGTGGACGAAAGCGTTGAGAAGGTGTGGATGAAGCTACGCCAGCTGGAGTTCGTCGCTTGATAGACCTGCATAGCCACACCACTGCCTCCGACGGCACATTCTCCCCACAGGCTCTGGTCGACTGCGCGGTATCGATCGGCCTTGAAGCGCTTGCGATCACCGATCATGACACTCTCGATGGTTATGAGGAGGCTCGACCTCTGGCCCGGGCCGCTGGTCTGAGGTTAATCTGTGGAATCGAGCTAAGTACCAAGCTCGACCGCAGGGACCGGCGGACCGTTCATTTACTCGGATATTTTCTCCGGGGCGATCCAGCACCGTCGTTTTGCAAATGGCTTCTGGATCTGCAAGTCTCGCGACGGGACCGGAATCGCCGGTTAGCGGAAAGACTGCAATCCCTCGGTATCAGCATCACTCTGGAAGAAGTGGAAGCTCTTGGCCGCAACATGGCGGGGCGACCTCACTTCGCGCGAATTCTAATAGAAAAGGGCTACGTTTCCAACTACCGGGAAGCGTTTGACCGGTACCTTGATGAGTCTGCGCCGGGCTATGTGGATCGGGAGGAACCAGGGTTCTTCGAAGCGATTGCACAACTCCACAGCGCGGGGGGTGTGGGATCGCTGGCACATCCTATCCGGTTGAACCTCGGCGTTTCAGAGGAGGAAAAAGTAGTGGCAAGGCTGGCAGGCGGAGGACTCGATGCGATTGAGGCCTGGCATTCCGACCACACGCCTGCGGATACTCTCCGCTACCAGGCGCTGGCGGAACGCTTCAAGCTTAAGGTCACCGGTGGCTCGGACTTCCACGGCGATAACAAGCCGAATGTCAGACTTGGCTACGGTCCGGGAGCCCTCAACGTTCCTGTGTCGGTTCTGGATAACTTAGTGGCTTGACGAGAGCACCAGCCGCCCGTAAGTCGTGATCGCTGCCTGCCAGTGCTTCGGCTCGCAGCACGGCGAAAGCAAC
>JACMLA010000804.1 GCA_014379815.1 Bryobacteraceae bacterium
CATCGCAGCGGAATGGGACCCGCTGGTCCAGCGTTGCAACGATCGGGCGTTCTGGTGTCAGAAAACACAGATTCCGCTCGGACCCGACGGAAGCACCGTAGATGAATACGAGTGCCACGATGGGCGCAAATGCTATGCGCCTTTATAAGGCCAAAACAGGGCGGGTCGAATCCCGCCCCTGATTCTATTTCGCCCGCTTCATCACAAAGTCGCGCGTCATTTCGCCTGCTTTCATTGTGACCTTAATCTCTTCGCCTTCCATCTTCCCCGCGTAGGTCATGGTCCTGCTTTCCCCGCCGAAGTTCATCGTCTGCGACCACGAAACCGCGTCGCCGTCGACCTTAACGTTCTCCAGTTCCCGCTCACCCTGTGGACTCATTACCGTGCCAGTGGTCTTGCCACCATCGGTCTTGAAGTTGTAAGTCATCTCCCGGGTCTGTCCGTTGCGGCCTTCCATCGTCGCCGACCATTTCCCATTGACGTCTCCAGCGAAAACTGCAAGAGCAGTTGCAGCCAGGCTTACTAGCAAACGTAGTTTCATTCGAACAAGTCTCCTCACCGGAACTCTAACCAGGTCGCGACTTCGTGTCCAGTAAAGATTAGTAAAGCAGATGCATCGCTTCTCTTCACGCCTCGAGTGGAATGCTGGACGCAGTCCTCTGGCCCAGGCCATAGTCGCCCATACCGGGCCCGTTCTCGACCTCACTGTCTCGAATCCAACAACAGCGGGATTCACCTACTCGCCAGACTTGCTCAGGACACTGACAAACTCGCAGTCCCTGATCTACGACCCAAATCCGCTCGGCCTTCCAAAGGCTCGTGAGGCCGTCAGCAAATACTACAACGGTCGCGTTCCCCCCAGCCAGATCGTTCTGACCTCCAGCACAAGCGAAGCGTATTCGTGGGTTTTCAAGCTGCTCTGTGATCCTGGGGATGAGGTCCTGATACCCCGGCCTTCCTACCCACTGTTCGAGTTCCTCGCGGGACTGGAATGCGTTCGAACTGTACAGTACCCAATGCACTATGCGCATGGCTGGTACACCGATACCGGTGCGCTGCAAAGTCTGATCACTCCCCGGACGCGAGCCATCGTCGTCGTGAATCCAAACAATCCCACCGGTTCCTTCTGCAAGCAGGAGGAGTTTGCATTCCTGACAACTCTCGGTCTGCCGCTAATCTTCGATGAGGTGTTTGCGGATTACAGCTTCACCGCATCGCCAACACTCTGCACACCGCATTTCGTCCTAAGCGGTCTCTCCAAAGTGTGCGGATTGCCTCAGCTGAAGCTCGGCTGGATCGCCGTGAATGACCCCGCGTACCTCCCTGGTCTGGAGTTGATTGCCGACACCTTTCTCTCCGTCGGCTCACCCGTACAGCACGCGCTTCCAGCCCTTCTGGACACTCGCTTCGAGATGCAGCGGCAGATCCGCGAGCGAACACGCGCCAATCTGGGGTTCCTGCGCTCGTTGCGTCCACGTCTACTTGAACCCGAGGCCGGCTGGAGCGCGGTGATTCAGGTAAGCCCCGAACGGACGGAAGAAGAATGGGTTCTGCACCTCCTGACCAGGCACAGCGTGCTGGTACATCCGGGCTACTTCTATGACTTTGAGTCAGAGGCATTCCTGGTGCTCAGCCTCCTGACAAACCAGAAGGTCTTCCAGGAAGGTGCGAGTCGCATTATACTGGCAGCAACCACATGCTAAAGAAAGTGACCCTGGCAGCCCTGCTGCTTGCAACGACCATGACACTGTCCGCCGCCGAGCGAGTTTACGAACTCCGCACTTACTACACACTGGAAGGCAAGTTGGACGCCTTACTCGCCCGCTTCCGGGATCACACTACGAAGCTGTTCGAGAAGCACGGCATGACCAACATCGGCTACTGGGTTTCCCAGGACAAACCGAACAGACTCATCTACGTCCTTAGCTACCCCAGCACCGACGCAGCTAAAGCGTCATGGGACGCATTCCGCAAAGATCCCGAGTGGGTCAAAGCTCGCGATGCATCAGAAGCAGCTGGCAAGATCGTCGAGAAAATCGACTCGGTCTATATGAGTCCAGCCGATTTCTCTAAGCTCAAGTAGGTCTTAGGGAGCGAGCAACCCGCGAGTCCGGAACCAGTCTGTCAACCGGCCCGCCCATTGCGATAACACAGGGTCCTTCGGCGCAAGTCCGACGCCGTGTGGGCCCTTCTCAAATATGTGGATCTCCGCCGGCACCTTAGCCTTGCGCAAAGCCAAATAGAATAGAGCGCTGTTCTCAGGTGGCACGCCGGTGTCGGCATTTGTGTGGAATAGAAAAGTCGGCGGTGTCTGCGAAGTGACTTGCCTTTCGTTAGACAACAGCTCTACGAGTTTCGGATCCGGGTTGTCTCCCAGCAGATTTCGCCGTGATCCTTTATGGACGTACTCTTCCTCGGTGAAGGTAATCACAGGGTAGGCGAGGATCGCGAAGTCCGGGCGAGTGTCCGGTTCGAAATGCGTCGCGGCAGTGGACGCGAGATGGCCTCCCGCGGAGAATCCCCAGATACCGAGGCGATCCGGCTTGACTCCGAATTCCATGGCTCGCGTACGGACAATCCGTAGCGCTTGCTGAGCATCCTGCAGTGGAGCCGGATGGTGATACTTCGGTCCCAGTCTGTACTTCAGCACAAAAGCGGAGATGCCGAGATTGTTCAGAAAACGAGCGATCTGGATCCCCTCGTGATCCATCGCAAGCGCGCCGTAGCCTCCACCGGGACACACAATGACTCCCGTACCGCTATTGTTGTTGGCACCTTTCACCGGAAAGAAGGTCAGGCCGGGTTTGTCCGCGTCGGTTTCCCCAAGAGCACCTGGTGCACCGTTGGGCCATAGCAGTTCAGTGTGTGGCTGGGCGAAACTCATCGCTGCCGTCATAATCAGTCCTGCTGCGATGTGTCTCATTGAAACGCACTCTCCTCTACGATGAGCTCCCCTTTGTCGGCATCCAGCGTAGCGTTGACGCCAATTGGCAAAGTCATCTGATCCTGTGTGTGTCCAATCGTTAGCCCCGTGAGTACAGGAATGCTGAGCTTACCCAGGATCTCATCCAGGACCTCGCCCAGCAACAGGGTTCCGGAGGAAAACGAAGGTCTGTAATCGCGTGGCGAACAGCCATTGCACTCCCCGAATACGATCCCGGCAGCAGCCTGCAATTTGCCGGCGAGCCTGAGATTGGTCAGCATGCGATCTACGCTGTAAGGCTGTTCCTCGACATCTTCGATGAAAAAGATCTTGCCCCGCGTATCGATCTCAAACGGCGTGCC
>JACMLA010000805.1 GCA_014379815.1 Bryobacteraceae bacterium
ATCTTGCCAACGCAATCGGCTTCGTCATTGTCCTTGAGCAGGGTGTAGTAGTGCCGCATCAACTCGTAGCGCTGCATCTCGGTTGGCACGTCGTACCGGCCTTCATTCAAAAATTGTTCTACCTGGCGGAAGATCCATGGATTGGACGATGCGGCACGGCCAATCATGACGGCGTCGCAATTGGTCTCCCGTACCATGCGAATCGCATCTTCCGGCGTTAGGACGTCTCCGTTTCCGATCACTGGAATCGTAACGGCACTTTTCAGTTCAGCGATTCGCTGCCAGTCGGAGATGCCGCTGTATCCCTGCTCGCGGGTACGGGGATGCAGGGCAACAGCAGCCAGACCACAGTTTTCGGCGAGCCGCCCCATGTGCACGTGGACCAGTTCTTTATCGTTCCACCCAGCCCGGAACTTGCACGTCAGCGGGATGCGGATTGCCTTCTTAACGGTCGTCAGGATCTCTTCCACCAGGGGAAGATCCCGCAATAGTCCTGAGCCTCCGTTGCACTTGACCACCTTGTTAACAGGACATCCAAAATTGATGTCGACAATGTCGAATCCCATGTCTTCGCACATGCTCGCCGCATGAGCCATGACAGAAGGCTCGGACCCGAAGAGTTGTGCCGAGATGGGATGCTCGCCGGGCTCAAACGCCAGATAACGCATCGCGAAAGTCCGCCTGCGTGCCGTCTTGGACTGCACGACTCCATGCGAACTGGTGAACTCAGTCATGAGCAGTCCGCACCCGCCCTGATTGCGGATCAGCTGGCGGAACACGGTATCGGTGACCCCTGCCATGGGTGCCAGCACGGTCGCTGGAGCGATGCGAACCGGGCCGACGCAATATTGTGCGGGGAACACGCTCATTGTTTCCATTGTAAAAGATATTGTCGGCAGGTTAGCCGAAATTGCCCTGATATACTCTGAGTTCATCCCCGCACAGGAGACCTCACCCCATTGAGAGTTGGAGTTATCGGCACTGGTGCCATCTCGTGGAAGCACGCGCAAGCATATAAGAACATCGGCTTTGAGGTGACCGCGTGCACCGACATCAGCGAAGAGAATGGCCGCAAGTTCGCCGAAGCAAATGGAGCGGAGTACTTGCCTTCCTACGAGGCCGTGTGCCGTCATCCGAAGGTCGACTACGTGGATGTCTGCACATTTCCCGACTTCCGTCTCCAGCCAATCGAGATCTGCGCTGAGACTAAGAAACATGTCCAGGTTCAGAAGCCGGTGTCGACCACACTTGCCACTGCACGCCAGATGGTGGAAGTCGCGAGGAAAGCGGGCATTGTCCTTGGCGTTGTCAGCCAGCATCGTTTTGACGACTCGGTCATCTTCCTGAAGAAGGCCATCGCCGACGGCCGCATGGGGCGCATCCTGCAGGCCGATGCGTACGTAAAGTGGTGGCGCTCCGCTGAGTATTACGGTCGCCCTATCAAAGGAAGCTGGAGCGTGGAAGGCGGCGGGGCTCTGATCAATCAGGCGGTCCATCAGGTAGACGTGCTGCTCTATCTCCTGGGGCCGGTGAAGGAACTGTTCGCCTGCTGGCAATTAGGTGCCCTGCACAAGATTGAGAGCGAAGACGTGATCACCGCATTGCTGCAATACCAGAGCGGAGCGACCGGAGTGATTCAGGCAGCCACTGCGTTCTGGCCGGGCTATTCGGAGCGGATTGAGATCCACGGCACGAAAGGCAGCGCGATCATTACGGGCGATAAGCTCACTTCCTGGGACGTTGCGGACGACGTTGCGGACCACGATAGAGACCCGGCTCCTCTGGCCAAAGACGTAGCCTCGGGCGCCTCCGATCCCATGGCGATTTCGCTGGAGCCATTCGAGCGGCAGTTCCTCGATTTCGGACGCGCTTGCGAGTCTGGCACCGCGCCGCTGGTCAGCGGGGAAGAGGGCTATCGTGCTCTCGAGGTCGTTCTGTCGGCTTACGAATCGTGTCGGTCGGGTACGAAGATCGCGCTCTCTCACCAGGCAGTCTGATGTATACGACCGTTCGCGTCCCCGCTTCGAGCGCCAATCTTGGACCTGGTTTCGACGCTCTTGGCCTTGCGCTCAGCGTCTTTCTAACCTGCCGGTTCCGGCGTGCTCCCGAGTTGAGCATTCGCGTATCCGGGAAGAATGCCGCGGACATTCCTACGGACGATTCGAATCTGATCTGGCAGACAGCACTGCGTGTTGCGTCCGATGTGCAGTGTGCGCTTCCGCCAATTGAGCTGGAGATCGAGAACGACATCCCTCTTGGTAAGGGTCTTGGCTCCAGCGCGGCGGCTCTTACGGCAGGAGTGATCATCGCCGACCAGTTGCTGGGGTTGAACTGGAAGCCCCTGCGGATCGTCGATGAGGCGGCAAGGATCGAAGGTCACCCCGACAATGTTGCGGCGTGCGTTCTGGGCTCGATTGTCGTAAGTGCGATTGATCGTGGTGGAGCTGCGCGTGTCGTTCGACTGGAGCTCTCTGAAAAGTTCGACGTGGCTGTCGTTGTGCCTGATTTTGAACTGCCGACAAGCCAGGCCCGTGCGGTACTTCCAGACTCGTACTCGCGGGAAGATGCAATCTTCAATGTCCAGAGGTCGGCGCTGCTGGTTTCCGCTCTGGCGAGTGGAAACAGCTCGGCATTCCCAGCGGCACTCGACGACCGCATGCATCAGCCTTACCGGGCGGCACTGGTACCGGGTCTGGATGAGATCGTCCGGCTGCGGGCACCAGGACTTCTGGGGTGCACGCTCAGCGGTGCGGGACCGTCCATTCTGGTCTTCTTCGAACGCGGCAGCGGAGCCGTCTGCGAGCTGGTTTGCCAGATCTTCGCATTGCACGGCAGACATTCCGAGGTAATCCCGGCGCGCATTGCACGAGAGGGATACTCCGTAACGACCGATGTCGAGACCCATGTCGAGACCGATGGAGTTCGCATCCCTTCTGCTCGAGTGGTATAGCCACAGCCATCGCGACCTGCCGTGGCGGCGTACGCGTGACCCTTATGCAATCTGGGTGTCTGAGATCATGCTGCAGCAAACCAGAGTTGCGGCGGTCATCCCCTTCTATCAGCGTTTCCTGCAGCGCTTCCCTGATGTGAGATCTCTGGCAGAGGCACCGGAAGAAGAGTTGCTGGCGGCATGGGCGGGTCTTGGCTACTATAGCCGCGTTCGCAACATGCAGAAAGCTGCGCGTGCCATGAAGGGAATCTTTCCTGAGACCTATGCGGAGATTCGCTCTCTGCCAGGCATTGGAGACTACACTGCTGCAGCGATTGCCAGCATCGCATTTGGATTGGCCCATGCAGCGGTAGATGGTAACGCTCTGCGCGTGTTAAGCCGGGTCACGGGTGACGCGGGCGATATCGGAACAGGTCCAGTAAAGACGCGGCTGACTGCGGTCGCCAACAGGCTACTGCGCTGTGAGGAACCTGGCACGTACAACCAGGCGGTGATGGAACTTGGGGCGACCCTGTGCCTTCCAAGGTCGCCGCAATGCCTGCTGTGTCCGGTGTCTCCGGTATGCGAGGCCTTTCGCACAGGATGCCAGAATCAGCTTCCGGTGAAGGCACGGAAAGCCCCGGCGATTCGAAAACTTTGCAGGGTCTTCGTGATTGAGCGGGAGCAGGGACTGCTGCTGTGGAGGCGTCAGGATCCCTCGGAGAAACTCGTTGGCTTCTGGGAATTACCCGAAGCCGAGCAGTTCGACGGCCCTGCACCCGATGGTGAGATTCTGGGCACGTTTCGGCATGCCATCACGAATCACCAGTACACGTTCGAAGTGCGGGTAATTCCAAAAGAAATCGCACTGCCTGCCCTGAGGAACCGATTTGAATTCGCATGGATTCCAGATGTAAAATTCCAGCAAATTGTTCTCAGCACGACGACGCGTAAGGCACTGTCGCTCAGGAATGTACGAGCGATGTGAAATTTTTGCAAACTGGCTTGCTTTCGAAATTTGTCGGGTTAGCCTGAGGATAATGAATCGGCAAAATCTTATTTATTGGGCTAAGTGCACAACTATCTTTACCGTGGTTTCACTTACCGTGTATGGGTTCAGCGGAGGCCCTCCACCGCGGTCGGCTGGCGTGCCTGGAGAAGGTAGCTGTGTGAGTTGCCATGCGGGAACGGCCGTCAATGCCGGGCCAGGCAGAGTCGAAGTTACGTACTCGGGTGGCAGCACTTATACAGCGGGTGAGCGGGGTACGTTTACGGTCGTAATTACAGATCCAACGGCGCAGCGTTATGGTTTCCAGGCTTCTGCACGGCTGGCCAGCAACGTGAGCGGCGGTCAGGCAGGCACCTTGACTGCAGGAGCGGGTACCGCTGTGGTCACTGCCGCAGGTTTGCAGTTCGTCAATCATGATGCAACTCGCAACACAACTGGCCGGTTTACCTTCGAATGGACGCCTCCGGAAGCGGCAGCGGGCAATGTGACCCTCTATGTTGCGGCGAATGCGGCTAACGGGACGGGCGGAGCTGGCGGCGATCGCATCTATACCGCCAACATTGCGTTGACTCCTGCTGCGTCCGGTCCACCAGCTCAGCGCCCCGCTGTGACTAGCGGAGGTGTTGCGAATACCTGGTCTGCTTCCCCCTCGATCGCGACGAATACGTGGATCTCGATTTTTGGGACCAACTTCAGCGCGGAAACACGCACTTGGGACGGATCGCCCGAGTTCGCCCAGAACCGGCTTCCGATGTCGCTTGGTGGCGTAAGAGTGACCATCGGCGGCAGGGCAGCTCCGGTGTATTTCATCAGTCCCGGACAGGTCAACGCTCTTGTGCCGGACGATACTGCAACTGGTAATCAGCCATTGGTTGTTACGAACAGCGCGGGCGAGAGCACCCCGGTAACGATCGTTCGCCAGAACCTTTCACCCGGGCTGCTAACCACAACCTCAGAAGGCAGACTACGGGTAATTGGGCGCCTGAACTCTGACGCGAACGTTGTTCTCGGACTCCCAGCGCGGCCGTTCCGGGTTGGCGAACTCGTTCAGTTCTATGCCACCGGACTAGGACCGACGACTCCTGTGATTCCGATCGAGAACGTTGTAGGAACACCGGCGACTCTGGTCAACACGCCTTCGATCCGGATCAACAACGTTCCGGTCAGTGTGGTGGGTTCGGCCTTCGTCGGATCTGGCCTGTATCAGATCAATGGAACGATCCCGGACCTCCCGACCGGCGAACACACGGTGATTATTGAGGCGGGTGGCACGCAAAGCCCTCAAAGTCCTCAGGCCATCACGATCCTGATTCAGCGGCCTTAAGCTTACAGTCGGATGACTCCGACGTTACGATTTGTCTCCCTCTGCTGTACTGGGTCATCTTTCTGATGGCCCAGTCTTTTTCTCCGCATTACCCTGGGCCTTAGTCGGGTTAGGCTGTAGGTAATGAATCGACCAAATCTTATCTATTGGGCCAAGTGTGCTGTCGTGCTTACCGCGATTCCATTAGCGATTCGTGCGTATAGCGGGGGACCTCCCCAACGCGTAACGGGAGCGCCTGGGGATGGAACCTGTAATCAAAGTGGCTGTCATGTGGGTACCCCGGTAAACAGCGCCTTCGGTAATGTACAGATCACGTACTCAGGCGGGAGCACCTATACGCCGGGAGAACGCGGGAAGTTCACTGTCGTGATTACGGATCAGACTGCGAGGGCTTACGGATTCCAGGCATCGGCGCGGCTGGCCAGTGACCTTACTAACGGTCAGGCTGGCACTCTGATTGCCGGTCCGGCCATGCTCGTGCAATGCGCTGACGGACGGGATCTGCCTTGTCGGCCGGACAGTGCTGTGCAGTTCATCAACCACAGCGCCCCGGCCGCAGCGGGACGTTTTGAGTTTGACTGGACGGCTCCGGCGGCTAATTCGGGTAATGTGACCGTGTATGTGTCCGGTAACGGCGCAAACGGAAACCGCAGCCAGGGCGGCGACCGAATCTACACCGCCAGCGTTACGCTAACTCCTGCGGCAGGAACACCGGCTCAGCGCCCGGCGGTAACCAGCGGAGGTGTTGCCAACACCTGGTCTGCTTCCCCGACGATTGCGACCAATACATGGATCTCGATCTTCGGCAGTAATTTCAGCACGGAAACACGGACCTGGGATGGGTCGCCTGAGTTTGCCCAAAACCGGCTGCCGATGTCACTTGGCGGTGTCCGGGTCACGATCGGTGGCAGGGCTGCTCCGGTGTACTTCATCAGCCCCGGACAGGTAAACGCTCTGGTGCCCGACGATACGGCAACAGGCAATCAGCCACTGGTTGTCATCAACAGTGCTGGGGAAAGCACTCCGGTGACGATCGTCCGGCAGAACCTGTCTCCAGGACTCCTCACCACAACTTCGGAAGGCAGGCTGCGGGTGATTGGCCGCTTGAACTCGGATGCAAACGTTGTGCTTGGCTTGCCGAACCGGCCGTTCCGGGTTGGCGAACTGGTTCAGTTCTACGCCACCGGCCTCGGACCGACAACTCCTGTAATCCCCATCGAGAATGTCGTCCAGACTCCCGCCAATCTGGTCAATACGCCAGCAATCCGGATCAACAACGTGCCGGTTAGTGTAGTGGGTTCGGCCTTTGTTGGATCGGGTCTCTATCAGATCAACGCCACCATTCCTGACCTCCCCACTGGTGAGCATACGGTGATCATCGAAGCTGGTGGTACGCAGAGTCCGCAAACTCCGCAAGCCATCACGATCCTCGTTCAGCGTCCGTAAGAGAAGAACGCTCTTCGGCAGGCACTTCCTCCTCGGATGTCTGCGACTTTGCCTCCGACTTCAAGACTTGTCTCCCTCGGTTTGTGCTGGGCCATCGCTCTGGTGGCCCAGCCTTCCTCTCCTCCTCTGGACCCGGCTCCGCTCTATGTGGAATCGAGTATCGTCAATGCTGCCAGTCCTAAGACCGGCTCACTGGCTCCGAACACCCTCGCCACTATCTTTGGACAATTTCTCTCCCGGTCCACACGAGCGGTAAGTGCGGACGACATCCGGTCCGGAGTTTTGCCGACGGTTCTTCCAGGAACGGGGGTACGCGTGCTGGTCGGCGGTTTGCCTGCTCCGCTGCTATATGTCTCGCCGAATCAGATCAACTTTGTGGTTCCAGCGAATCTGCTGGCGGGCGCAACCGATATCCGGGTGGGGATCGACAGCAGGTTTGGCCCGAGTGTGCGCGTTCACCTTGTGGACGCCGCCCCTGCGCTCTTCCCCCTGAATCCGGAGTTTGTCCTGGCGGTCCATGCGGTAGACGGGACGCTCCTCAGCCCGACAAACCCCGCCCGGAATGGCGAGATCGTAACCATCTACGCTACCGGCCTCGGTGCGGTGAACCCCCCGGCTGCATCCGGACAGATTGTGTTGCAGGCCGCGGGGCTGGTACGCCGGAGGGAGTTTCGCGTGCTCATCGGAGGTTGGGAGCTGCCTGACGAGGA
>JACMLA010000806.1 GCA_014379815.1 Bryobacteraceae bacterium
CGTAGTCCAGATCCGCTGGGCCACCAAGTAGCCGAGCTTGTTATACAATCGAACTCGACCCTCAGCGCATGCGGATTCAGCTTCTATTTCTCTCTGCGCTTCTTCCCTTGGCAACGTTGGCGCAGACCACAGATGCTAAGCGCCATGCCCTGCTGATCGCCAATCGGAACTACAAGTCGTTGGCGCGCCCCGCCGACATGCGGCAAAGCGTGCTGGCTCTCGAGAAAGCTCTCAGAGAGACTGGCTTTTCCGTGACACGCGTTGAGGACGTCACGGTCGACCGGATCATCTCGGACATCGAGCCGGCGTTTATGAAATCCGTCAAGCCCGGCGATGCCTGCTTCTTCTACTACTTTGGACACGCCATCCAGTGGAACCAGGATAACTTCCTGCTGCCTATCGACTACAACCCCGGGGACGCGGGAGACATCAGCCAGAAGGCTTACTCTCTCACTCGCCTACAGCAGTTGCTGAACGACAAAAAGGCGGCTCCCAAGATCATCGCCCTTGAACTGGCACCGCCCGATCCGGCTGTAATGGCGCAGGCCACGGGCGTCGGCCTGACCAATCCGGATGTCAGTGATACCAGCGATGTGCTTTTCCTCTTTTCGCACGTTCCAAACCAGATCGTGGCCGAGAACCAAGGTGCCTTGACCACGGCGTTGACCGACACACTGAACAAGCAGGGGCTCGATCTCAACGACGTGATGCAGAACGTGCAGCGCGAGGTAGCCAAAAGCACATCCCAGCAGCAAAGGGCTTTTGCCTTCTCGAACGTTCCCGACACGTTCTACTTCCGCGATCCGGTGGTCGGTCCTGAGGCCGGTATGCAGCGAACCAGCCGCAAGGACCGCCAGGATTACGTCTTCGTTCCCGCGGGAACATTTACGATGGGCTGCGTGCCATCCGATACTCGTTGCGAAGATGTGGAAAAGCCGCAGCACGAGGTCAGAATCACGAAGAGTTTTTGGATGGGGGCGACCGAAGTGAACGTCACCGCCTGGGAGCGGTTCATGGACTCCACGGGCCGAAAAAAAATGCCGGAAGGGCCGTTCTGGGACACCAAGCGCAAGCTGAAGGATCATCCGATGACGAGCATGCCCTGGGAAGAGGCGCAAGCGTTTTGTGAATGGAGCGGAGGCCGTCTGCCGACGGAGGCCGAGTGGGAGTACGCGGCGCGCGGTGGAGAGGCGAACCAGGTATGGCCCCACAATACTCAGAACAGCCGGGAGAAGGCCAACTTTGCAGGGAAGAAAGGCAATGACCGCTTCGATAACACGTCGCCTGTGAAGCAGTTCGACCCAAACCCTTTCCGGCTCTTCGATATGTCCGGTAACGTGTGGGAGTGGTGCTCAGACTGGTTCAGCGAAACCGCATTCCGCAGTTCTGATAAGGACGACCCCAAAGGCCCGGCGGCCGGCAAGCAGCATGTCGTGCGCGGAGGCTCCTGGTTTAGCGATGCGAATGAACACCTCCGCATCTCGATTCGTAAACCCAACACGGGCGGAAATATCGTCGGCTTCCGTTGCGTGCTGGAAGATTCGCCCGCCACAAAAAAACTTCTCGGCGACTATTAAGCCTTCGTCCAGATTTCGCTATACATGATAAGGTCGTGTTTCTTGCAGTGGCCCGCAGAATAAAAACGGCTGTCCGCTAGTACTTGGTTCTGTGCGTACCAGTACTTTCGTTGACGCTAAGAGGCAAAGTCTAACAAAGGATTCAAGACTTGGAAACGATCCAGTCAGCGGGCTCACAACTCCTTCGACCGATACCTACGGTTTCGTTTGCCCAGATCGGTAAAACTTGTTACCCTTTCAACATTCAGCAATCCGTCGTTGCCCC
>JACMLA010000807.1 GCA_014379815.1 Bryobacteraceae bacterium
AATGTAGGAAGAGGTCAAACCCGATTCTAACTCCGCTCAGCCCTCGTGAGCGTGGGCCTTATTCATAGCGAAGGGCTACAATCGGGTCCACACGCGTTGCCCGGAGTGCGGGAAGGTAGCCCGCCAGCAGAGAGATTCCAGTCATCGCCGCCGTCGCAAGCGTGAGAGTTAAGGGATCGTTTGGCTGAATTCCATAAAGCTGCGAACTGACGTAGCGGCTGAGCGCGAAAGCCGACGGCAGTCCGATGCCGACGCCGGTCACAGCCAATAGAACCACGTCCCACATCACCAACCCGACCACGTTGCCGCGATTCGCGCCCAGGGCCATTCGGATTCCAATCTCGCGCGTGCGCCGTGCGACTGTGTAGGCCATCACGCCGTACAGACCGATGGCGGCCAGCAGCGTCGCCAGCAAACCGAAAAACGCGGACAGAGATGCCACCAGCCGCTCGACAAAGAGGGACTCGTCAACTTGAACCTTCATCGACTTCATATCCGTAAGAGGGAGATTCGGATCGACCTTCCGCACTTCCTGCCGCAGGGAGGCCGCAAGGGTCGAAGCCTCCTGCCTGGAGCGGACGTAGTACGTCGCCTGGGACGGATTCTCATCCTGCAGCAGAGGGATGTAAACAAACCGGAAATTGTCGTCGCGCAGGCTGCCCTGCTTGCCATCCTGAACGACTCCAACAATTTCGATATCCGGAACTTCGCGGTGGCCGAAGACGATCTTCTTTCCGATTGGATTTTGTCCACGGAAGAAGTAAGCGGCAAGTTTCTGATTCACGATTGCGACCTTCGGCGCACCCAGGGTATCGCGCTGTGTAAAGTCCCTTCCGTCCACAAGGGGAATCCCCATCGTCTGAAAGTATCCGGGGCCAACCCAATTGACGTCCGGACTTGTGTCCTCACCTTCTTTGGCCGTATACCCCTCGGCTCTCACCGTCGCCCGTGCACGGTCGTTGGTCAGCGCCTGGACCGCTGCAAACGAGACACTCCCGGCCCCTGATGTTGTGCTGACATTGTCATAGATCTGACGGAAAACGTTGAGTGCGCGCGTCTTCTGATATCCATTGAGACTCGGGTTGACGGTGAACTGCAGCAGATTCTCAGTTTGAAATCCGGGATTGAGGCTCTTGAGGTTGTAGAGGCTCCTTGCGAAGAGCCCAGCCCCGATCAGCAGCAAAAGGGAAAGAGCGATCTGAGTGACGACTAACGCTCTGCGGAACCGGACATGATGCGCAGCGCCCGAAGTGCTGCCCGCCTCCTCTTTCAAGGTGTTTGCGAGGCGGGGCCGGGTGGATTGCAGTGCGGGCGCCAGTCCGAAGATCATACCGGCGAGCAGCGAAATGGAAAAGTTGAATACGAGCACCCTTACGTTGGGTGTTGCAGTGAAGGCGCGGGCCGCCCCCTCAAAAGGTAAGAAGCCAAGGAGAAGATCACCGGTCCAGACCGCAACGAACAGGCCCGCGACGCCCCCCGTGACAGAGAGCAGCAAGCTTTCGACGACCAGTTGCCGGACGATCTGACCGCGCGACGCGCCCAGCGCCAGACGAATGGCGATCTCTCGTTGGCGGGCAGCCGCGCGCGCGATCAAAAGATTTGCGATATTCGCACAGGCGATCAAGAGCACAAGGCCCACCATGGATGTCAGAACGATGAGGGACGTCGAGAAACGCTCGCGCAGATCCGAGCGTCCGTTGTGCGCCGGCAGGAGGATCAGCCTCTTCTTGAGGAAGGCCTCGCGGCGGACCGGTGTCAGTCCGCGGATGGTGGGCAATTCCAGATCGGTGACGATCTGCCGATAGAGCACATTCATGGATGCTGTGGCCTGGGTGGCTGAAACGCCGGGCTTAAGGCGGGCAAACACCTGAAGCCATTTCGACCTGCGATCGTCGAGCTCGTTCCAGGTAGGAGTCACTTGCGCTTTCATCATCATTGGCACCATCACATCGGGTGCGCCGCCGACTTCCACGCCATAGAATCCGGGAGGTCCTACACCGATGACCGTGATCGGGTGGCTATTGATCAATACAGTCTGATTGAGAATTGTGGGATCGGCGCCAAACCGCCGCTGCCAGAATCCATGGGTCAGGACCGCCACTGGGTGGGCGCCGGGGAATTTGTCGTCGTCCTGCGTAAGATTTCTGCCGAGAGAAGCCTTCACACCGAGAACATCGAAGTAGTTACCGGAAACGATCTCACCATTTACCTGCTCGGTCTGGCCTTTATAGGAGAAGCTCAAAGACGCTGGGAATCTTGCGAGGACGCCGCTGAAGACACTGTTCCGGTCTCGAAGATCTTTGTACATGGGGTATGAATGCGCGTTTGGGCCACGGATGAACCCCTGATCGATACCCGGCGCGTCGAGGAGGACCATTTCCTGAGGATTCTGAATCGGCAGCATACGCAGCAGCACCTGGTCCATCAGGGTGAAGATCGCGGTATTGGCGCCGATGCCGAGAGCGAGCGAAGAGATTGCCACGGCGGCGAACATTGGACTCTTCTTCAGAGTGCGTAAGGAGTAACGAAGATCCTGGAGAAGTTGGTCCATTTGCGAGAGAAGAGAGGCAATCGGGCGTCCACGGCAAATCGCGATGGGTGTGCTACTTAGCCTCCGCATCGAGGCTTGGCTGTCGCGATTCTGGGATTCGCACGTTCCGGATCGGACACGGTGTACACTGGCGTAGGTTTCTGCCCATGCGTACAACTCCCGTGTCCAATATCGACCTTGCCGGGGTCTTTCCGGTTCCCC
>JACMLA010000808.1 GCA_014379815.1 Bryobacteraceae bacterium
CTGCATGAGTTTCAGCGACAGCAGGTTGTGACGGCTGTCAGCAATGGAACTGAAACAGTGGCGACTCCCGAGTACTTTGACTTTGTCCTGCGACCGCAAAACGGAGCGAATCTGTTCGACCGATGAGGCCTCGTGAAGCCGGTCAGTGCTGTAAGTAAGGTTACCTGCCCAGTTTGTCAATTTCTGCTTATTGACCCATGCGGAGAGCGGAGTAATAACAGGGCTCGCAATGGCGGCCGTAAGCACGTTGAGGAAGGTTCGTTTTTTCACCGTCGCTCACGGATGATATCAAATCGTCTTCGATTCAGGTGCGATTCCGGGCTGCGCAAATCCACTCCAGTGGTTGCGGCAGATCTTTTTGTGCATTTGCCGCGTGTTAGCCCGGGCCGCGCTGATAAGTCTCTTCCGGAGCTGACCTCCAGGATCCTTTTTGTTCCTCCAGTCCTTATGGAGATTCCCGGACCGCAAAAACGTATCGAAACCCGTCGAGTTCATTTTCGCGTACTGAAGCGATTTGGACGTTGTATACGCCTCGGGAGAGCCTCCTTAAGTTCAACGTGGATTGCCAAAGTGAACAAACGCTTTGAGAACATTCGCCATTCGCCGCAACTTCGCTATAGGCAACCCTAACTGGAAAGCGAGGCCGCCTTCGGGACCAGCGGCGGATTGAAAGGAAATCACAGCTTGAGAGCCAATCTTTTTACTGACCTGAGTATCTGCATCGGCGCCGCGCTCATGTTGTTTGTCTTTGAGGCTGAAGCTTTCTGCCAGGACAATAAGACTGCGGGGCTGGGCGATGTGGGCCTCGAGGAACTCGCCGGCCTCAGCGTCACCTCAGTTGCCCGCAAGCAGCAGCGTCTTGCTCACTCACCGGCGGCTATCTTTGTGATCACGCGGCAGGATATTCGCCGTTCCGGTGCGGTCACCTTGCCTGAAGCTCTGAGGCTGGCACCGGGGCTTCAGGTTGCGCGCATCAACGCAAATGACTGGGCCATCAGTGCCAGAGGCTTCAATGGGCGCTGGGCCAACAAACTGCTTGTGATGATCGATGGACGAACCGTCTACTCCCCTGTATTTTCCGGTGTGGACTGGGATTCCACCGACGTTCCTTTACAGGAAGTGGAACGTATTGAGGTGATCCGTGGACCCGGCGCAACATTGTGGGGCGCCAATGCTGTGAATGGAGTGATCAACATCATCACACGATCGGCTCAGGATGCACAGGGGGGAAGCGTTACGTTTACAGGAGGCGATCTTGACCGGGTCGGTTACGCTCAATATGGCGGTCGACTCGGTCCGAGGGCACATTTCCGCGCTTACACGCAAGGCATTGGCCGTGCAAGTACGTCAGACGGAAGTATTGGAAACGGCTGGCAACGATTTCGGTCGGGATTTCGCAGCGACTGGAACTTACGGCGTGACAGCCTCTCTGTGCAGGCCGAAGTTTTTGGAGGAGCCATGCACGCTCCCTTCAACCCGAACGCGACGCTGAGAGATCCGAGGCCGCGAATCGTTGACTACGATGGCCAGCCTAAAAAGAGTTTCGTGCTGGGACGGTGGCGCCGCGAGTTTTCCGATACTTCAAACATGGTCGTCCAGAGTTACTACACGGACTCACACCGGAGCGATGTGCTGTCGCGCGAAGACCTCAGCACCTTTGAAGTTGACTTTCAGCATCGTGTTCGATTGAACAGCCGTCACGACCTGCTCTGGGGCGGTCAGGTTCGATCAACAAGCGACAGGTTCAGCGCTTTGAGAAACATCAGCTTCAACCCTGACTCGAGGCGTGACACCCTGGCCGGAGCCTTTGTGCAGGACGAGTTCAGCCTGATTCCGAACACTCTGCACCTGGTAGCGGGGATCAAAGCCGAGAGCAACAGCTACGTCCGGACGCCCCAGGCCCAGCCGAGCGTACAGCTGCTCTGGATGTTGAGTGCTCGCCAGACAATTTGGGGCTCCGTTGCCCGCGCTCTCCGAAACCCCGCGCGCTCGGACACCGGACTGCGTATCGAGCTTCCGCTGGTAGTGAATCGCTTCGGTCCGCCGCTTTCTATGATTCTGCTCGGAAACAGAGATTTCAAGCCGGAGAAGCTCCTCGCCAACGAAATTGGATACCGGTTGGAGGGAAGCCGCACATGGCTGGACGTCACCGCTTTCTACAACAAGTACTCGGACCTTCGGTCGGCGGAGGCAGGCGCAGTCAGTTTTGCAAATGGGTCTCTTTCCCTCCCTCTCCAGTTCGCGAACGGGACACGCGGGGAAAGCTACGGAGCGGAAGTCAGTGCTTCGTGGGATATTCTGAGTCCGCTGCGGCTGCAGGCAACCTACTCCAGCCTGCGCCTTTTCCTTCACAGCAATAAGGGCAACACCGATACTAACGTCGCAGTGCCCGAAGGGGAAAGCCCCCGCCATCAGGGCCGCCTTACCGCTTACTGGAAGCCCAGTCGAAATATCACAATGGACACCTCGTGGTATCTGGTAGACCGCCTGCCTGCGCAGAAAGTAGCCGGATACACATCCATCGTCTCGCGGTTGGCCTGGCAGTTTCGCCGATCCGCAGAAGCAAGTGTGACCGTCGACAACTTGTTGGGTGCCCGCCGCCAGCAGTTTGCGCCGACGGTTGACTGGAGTGGATTTGCGCCTGAGTGGACAGGGCGCACCGTTCGCGGAAGTCTGACATGGAGTTTCTGAGTTCAGCAATGAGCTTTCGGATGTTTCTTCTGGCTGGCCTTCTGTTGTTTTTCGAGGCATTCGCCAGAGGGCAGCTGCCACCGTCGGACCAGGACGTCAAAGCTGCTTATCTGCTGAATTTTGCCCGTTTTACGGATTGGCAGAACCCAGGTGACGCGAATCGCCCGCTGGTGATCGGCG
Source organism: Bryobacteraceae bacterium (assembly GCA_014379815.1). The sequence continues at coordinate 2,872 of JACMLA010000808.1, forward strand.
TTCTGGGAGTGGATCCGTTCGGAGAAATCCTCGAACAGGTAATCGGTCGAAGACTGGCGAAAAACAGGCCCATAACAATTCGCAGATACAAGAACATCCAGGAGGTTGAAGCCTGCCACATCCTGTATATCAGCGCGTCGGAAAAGAATCGCCTAAGCGCGATTCTCAAGTACGTCAGCGGCCAATCTGTGTTGACTGTCAGTGATATCGCAACGTTCCTTGACGCTGGGGGCTGCATCGGATTCATAACGTTCAACCAGAAAGTTGCGTTCGAAGTAAACCTGGTCGCGGTACAAAGCTCGAACCTGAAGATTGACGCACCGCTGTTGCAGGTAGCCCGGACGGTACGCGCGAGATAATGGAACACCTGAAAGCAGTTTTTCGCGACCTGCCCGTCCGCCACAAGCTAATGGCGATTACGATGAGCATTGGCAGCATTGCTCTGCTTCTCGCCTGTTCGGCGATTCTGATTCTTGACTTCTTCAGTTTTCGGGACCGCGTGACTGCCGAGATGGTTGTCACCGCGGACATGTTCGGTGTCAGCAGCCGTGCGGCATTGCTTTTTGACGACAGAGTAACGGCAGGGAAGGTGCTGGAAGGTTTGTCGGCACATCCGAGGGTAATCACTGCCTGCCTTTATAAAGGTTCGGGGCAGCTTTTTGCTTTCTACAAGCGCACAGAGCCCCCGTGCCCAGCGGATGTTCCCCTGCCGGGGGGATCGAACATGAGACGCCTGAACGTCTCGGTGCCCATTGCAGTGGACGGGGAAACCCTCGGAAGCCTCCGGATATCCTCAGATCTGGTGGAGCTTTATGAACGCCTCGGACGATTCAGCTTCGTCGTACTGATCGTATTGCTGGCCTCCTGCGCTGTAACCGCCGCGCTCGCCTACAGGGTGCAGCAACTGATATCACGCCCGATTACTGACCTGGCCAATACCGCGCGACAGGTATCGGAGGACAAGGACTACAGTCGGCGCGCTGTGCGCCAGGGAGAAGACGAGATCGGAGCGCTGGTAGATTCCTTTAATGAGATGCTGGCCCGGATTTCGGTGCAGACAAAAGAGCTGAAGCTCGCCAAAGAAAACGCCGAAGAAGCAGCGAAACTAAAAAGCGAATTCCTGGCGAACATGAGCCATGAAATCCGCACACCGATGAACGGCATCATCGGCATGACTGAACTGACGTTAGAGACCGAGCTGAGCGAAGTGCAGCGAGACTACCTCAGCACCGTCAGAAGCTCTGCGGATGCCCTCCTCGACCTCATCAACGAGATCCTTGACTTCTCCAAGATCGAAGCGGGAAAGCTGGAGCTCGAAGAAGTCGAGACGGACCTTCATGCCCTGCTCGCAGACCCTGTGCGACTCATGGCGATTGCGTGCGAGAAGAAAGGACTGGAACTGATCTGCCGTATGGAATCCGGGGTTCCGCAGTACGTGCGATGCGACCCCACACGCGTCCGGCAAGTACTCATAAATCTGATCAGCAACGCTGTCAAGTTCACAGACAAAGGAGAAATTCTGGTTCGTGTAGAGCGGCTGGACACCCAGGAGCAAGACTCTTTGATGCTGCAGTTCAGTGTTGCAGACAGCGGCATCGGCATTCGTCCTGAACGTCAGCCGAAGATCTTCGAAGCCTTCGTCCAGGCCGACGGCTCTACAACGCGCAAATACGGGGGTACTGGCCTTGGCCTGGCTATCTGCCAGCGCCTCACCCTTGCCATGGGGGGCAATATCGGGGTGACCAGTGAACTCGGCAGAGGCAGTACGTTTACCTTCAGCATCCGGGTAACAGAATGCCAGGCGACCGAAGCCGTGCCTGCCGTCGATCCCGCGTGGCTGCATGACCTCAAGGTTCTGGTGGTGGACGATAACCGGACCAATCGTCAGCTGCTGGAGCAGCTGCTGCTCCGATGGGGCGCGGTGCCTCATCTGGCGGAAAGCGCCCATAAAGGACTCGAACTTCTTCGTCAAACCGGTGCGGTTTTCCCTTTTGGCCTCGTAATCAGCGATGTGCATATGCCGGAGATGGACGGCTTTGAAATGGTCACTCAGATTCGGCGTGAAGGCATGGCGCCGGAAGCAGTAGTGATGATGTTGAGCTCGGTAGACAGACTCGGACAGACAGCGCAGTGCCTTGAACTGGGAATTGCTGGTTACCTTGCAAAGCCAGTCTTAGCAGATGGACTATTGCGGGCATTAAGCCAGGCCCTGATGGCGCAGCAGGTCAAAGCAGTGACTCGCAGCGGGCTGATACGTCCGGCGTCCGGGGAGCCGACTCGGCCACTCAGCATTCTGGTTGCCGAAGACAACGCGGTCAATCAGAAACTCGCGCGAAGCATTCTCGAGAAAGCTTTCCATCGGGTCGAACTGGTGTGGAACGGTGAGCAAGCCGTGGCGGCAACTACGCAGCGCACATTTGATTTGATCCTAATGGATGTCCAAATGCCCGTGATGGATGGGCTCGAAGCCACAAGGCGGATTCGCGAGTGGGAGCGGGGCCAGGGTATTAGCTCGAAAATTCCGATTATCGCGCTGACTGCGAGTGCGATGCGGAGCGACCGTGAGAAGTGCGCAGGGGCGGGCATGGACGGGTATTTGTCCAAACCTTTCCGCAGCAACGAGCTCCTGCAACTGATTGAAAGTCTGGCCAGCAGCGAGGCACAAAAGGGCGTAGTTTAAATCAGGCTATCGGCCACGCCCGCCCGCGGATAGCTAGTTCTGAGTTAGAAATTCATTGCAAAAGTTGTGGGCTTCGCCTATCCTGGGTCTGGGATAATCCGGAGGCGGCGTGAGAACAGGACGGCCCAAATTACCCTTGATAATGGAACCTGCTGACAGGGAGAAATTAACTCTGCTGGCCCGCAGGCCCAAGACAGCGCAACGCGTGGCTGTTCGGTCAAACATAGTTCTTCTTGCGGCCGAGGGCCTGAGCAATCAGGAGATCGCCCGACAACTACGGATCACTGGTTCCACGGTGGGGAAGTGGAGAGAGAGGTACAGACTTCATGGGATGAAAGGACTGGCGGACGATTCGCGGCCAGGCACACCGCGCACAATCACGGATGCCATGGTGGAGGAGGCGGTTACGCGAACGTTGGAGGGCATGCCGGCGGCATCCACCCAGTGGAGCACGCGATCCCTTGCAAAGGATGTAGGGCTGAGTCAGAGCGCAGTGGTCCGCATCTGGAGGAGTTTCGGGTTGCAACCTCACCGCAGTGAAACTTTTAAGGTGTCCAGCGATCCGTGGCTGGTAGAGAAGGTACGGGACATCGTGGGTTTGTAC
>JACMLA010000809.1 GCA_014379815.1 Bryobacteraceae bacterium
GATTGAGCTTCCGCATCAAAGGGTCCGACCGAGTGAGCAAACGTATCACGGCTCTGCGTGCCCGGTGGTGCTTGACGACGAAACCGTTGCGCAACTGCGGCACTTGAATCGCTCCGAAGGCGCAACGCTCTTCATGACGGTACTTGCTGCCTTAACCGCTTTTCTCTCGCGGTACACGGGACAGGACGACATTGTGGTCGGAACGCCGGTCGCAGGTCGCTACCAGCCCGAGTTCGAAGGAATGCTTGGGCTGTTTGCGAACACATTGGTGATGCGCAATTCAGTGCCGGAGACTACGACCTTACGGCAGCTGATCCGGCAAGTCCGAGATCATGCATTTGAGGCATACGATCACCAGGACGTACCCTTCGAGTTGCTCGTGGACGAACTGCAGCCCGATCGGGACCTCGCCCAAAGTCCCCTGTTTCAGGTTCTGCTCGCCCTGCAAAACACTCCTCCCTCTTCGTGGAGCTTCTCAGGACTTGATGTAGAACCAATCCATATCAAGACAGATAGCGCCAAGTTTGATCTGACGTTCGCATTTACCGAGCGAGGCAGTTCGCTGCACGGAGGTTTAACCTACAGTACGGACCTGTTCGACAAAGCCTTCATCACAGGGTTAATAACTCATTTTCAAACGTTTGTACAAAACGCGGTGGAGAATCCGGACGCGCCGGTGGCAACACTGGAGATGCTCTCCGACGAGGAACGCAGGACACTACTCAAGGTTTTCAATGACACCAGCCGGGATTATTCTGCACTCTCTGCTGACAAGAACGGCATCCATCAATTCTTCGAGCACCAGGCAGAGGTGGAGCCCAACCGCATAGCAATACTTCACAACGGCGTTGCCGTAACCTATGAGGAACTGAACGCGAGAGCGAACTCCGTGGCTGCACGAGTCCTTGAAGTGTTACCTGGTTTAGGGGAGTCGTTCGTCGCGGTTTGCCTGCCTAGAACTCCTGATTTGATTGCGGCACTGCTCGGCGTTCTAAAGGCGGGCTGTGCCTTTCTGGCGCTGGATGCGAACTACCCGCCAGCGCGTTTGGCCGGCATGATGGAAGACGCAAGTCCGATATGCCTGATCACCTTACCGGAACTCTCGATGCATCTACCTGCATCCACTCCACGAATATACGTCGAAGAGATCATGTTGGCGGATGCCGCCACCCCCTCAGACAGTTCGCCAAAGCCCAAACAGGACGGAGCCTCGGCGGCGTACGTCATTTATACTTCCGGGTCCACCGGACGGCCCAAGGGCGCAGTGATAGAACACCGCAGCGCCGTAACTCTGTTGCACTGGGCGCGTGGGGTCTTCCGTACAGATAGCCTCTCGGGTGTTCTGGCCTCTACTTCGATTTGCTTCGACCTCTCAATCTTTGAGATCTTTGTTCCGTTGAGTTGGGGAGGCACGATCATTCTCGCCGAGAATGCCCTCGAGCTGCCAACGCTCCCGGACCGTGACAGAGTTCGATTGATCAACACTGTTCCGTCGGCTCTCACCGAACTAATCCGCATCAATGGGTTGCCTGAGAGCATAAAAATCGTGAACCTTGCAGGTGAGGCGCTTTCGCGCAAGCTTGTCGATCAGATCTATGAGCGAGACCACGTACAGGGGCTGTTCAACCTGTATGGACCAACCGAGGACACTACCTATTCGACCTGCACTTTGCTTCCGCGGGCCGAAACCGGACCGGTGTCGATTGGAAAGCCAATTGCCAACACAGAGACCTTTGTTTTAAGCCCGGCGATGCTTCCAGTCCCTATCGGTGTAGCAGGAGAACTGTACATCGCCGGCGCGGGTCTTGCTCGTTGTTATCTGAATCGTCCCGACATGACCGCGGAGCGTTTTGTCCCAAATCCCTTCGGCCCCCCGGGTTCTCGCATGTATCGCACAGGAGACCTCGCGCGGTGGCGACACGACGGCAACCTTGACTACCTGGGCCGAATCGATCATCAAGTCAAGATCCGGGGTTTCCGAATGGAACTCGGTGAAATTGAGAGTGCTCTACTGAAGCATCCTGGCGTAGCACAGGCAGCAGTCCTAGTCCGGGAAGACCGCCCCGGAGATAAACGTCTGGTGGCCTACTATGTCCCGGTCGATGCGTCTCTGGTTCAGGATCGCGATCTTCGGTCCGGTCTCGCGCAGACTCTGCCGGCCTTCATGATCCCATCTTCCTTCGTAAGCATGCCCGCCTTTCCGGTTACTTCGAATGGCAAGATTGACCGGAAAGGTTTTCGCCCCCCTTCCGTCCGGCCGGACCTGCAGCAGCGATACTTGCCTGCAAACGATCCTCTCCGTTCCCAGCTGGTCACCATCTGGGAGAGTCTCCTAGGCATTATGCCAGTAGGAATTCGGGACGACTTTTTCCGGATTGGGGGAGATTCCCTGCTGGCGGTACAACTGGTTCACCGAATTCAGAGGGTCTGCGGTGTGAAACTGCCGCTCGGCATCCTCTTTCGTCATCCGACGATCGAAAGCTTATCTAAAGAGCTGGTGCAGCGGGAATCGGAAACGTGGTCCACGCCGCTGCTGGAAATTCAAGCCGGAAACCCCGCAATCAAGGCGCCTTTTTTCTATCTCCACGCGGACTTCGTTTCGGGTGGTTTCTATTCCGTAGATCTCGCGCGACGTCTAGGACAAGACCAGCCCTTTTTCGTCCTGCAGCCACACGGGCTTGACGGTGGCGACGTGCCGGCAACGATCGAGGAAATGGCAGCTCAGCATCTCGAAGTATTGCGCCGCGTTCAGCCTAACGGCCCCTACTATCTGGGAGGTAAGTGCAACGGCGCCCTCATCAGCTTTGAGATGGCACGCCGACTGCGCGAAGAAAACGAAGAAGTTCGTTTGCTGGCGATTGTGCACGGTTGGGCTGGAGCGCTGTACAACCGTGTAGAGCAGGCGTTGAAACCAGCAAATCGGCCACCAAAGGCCGAACTGATGAACTCCAGTAACTACCAGACTCGGAAGATGTGGGCATTCTACAGGTACATGTGGGCGATCAAGACCTACATGCCCCGCCGGTACCCCGGCAAGATTACCCTGCTGTGGCCGGAAGGCATTCCTATCAAGGGCTCGGACCCTACGCTCGGCTGGTCGCAGGTGGCGGATCAGGTCGATAGCTACCCTATCCCAGGCGACGCGTACACCTGCATCACGCGGCACATGGACCAACTTGGTTCGCAACTCAAGTCCTTACTGGAGTCTGCCCAAGCATGCGCGATGCCAGGCGTCTAGAGGTTTGAATCCAAAAAGTCAGACGGTTCGAACACACCAAAGAATCTTACGCGCCGGCGCTTGCTCCGATACACCAGTGCGCCCACGTAGCCTTCGGCTGGAAGAAAGCTGTGTATCTGCCAGTTCGTAGACTCCAGTTCGTCACCGCTAATCTGCACAATGCGAGGTTCTCCGCTGGACGTGACCTGGAACGAGCGGAGTGGAACCTGCAGTCCCCCTCCAATAGCCTTGACGTAAGCCTCCTTCCGAGTCCAGGTTTGGAAGAAGGCAGTCTCCAGTCGCGGCGTTGGGAGACCACGCAGTTCCTCATACTCTTCAGGCGAAAAGTACTGCTCTGAAATTTGCTCGAGGTTTTGCATTTCCCGAATGCATTCAATATCAACACCCAGCTCCAGATCCCGCGCAAGTGCGAATACGGCCAGCTCAGCCGAATCGGACTGATTGAACGAAATGTCACCAGGCCCGGTGGCGATTCCGGGCTTTCCATAAAGTCCGTACTCGAAGCCAATTTCCGCTGGACCGGCGTTGAGGTAGCGGCTGAGCAACGCGCGCTGTACACCGTGTTTGAGAAGGTAGTCGCGTCGGAGATTCTCAAACCGGAATCTCGAAGCCCGGTCAAGTTCCTGAGGTGAGAGTACCGGACGAAACCTGGCGACACAGGCATCGTCACCGCGGATCCGCACCGTCCAGACATGCACGTCGCTTCGAAGGTTGCGGGACAGCGGGTTCATCCGACTACCTGTGCGAGTGGCACCGCGTACGAGAGGAGGGTCGCTTTGACGATCTTGCCGGAGGAGTTTTTCGGTAGCTCGGAGAGGAATACGATCTCGCGGGGAATCAGATGGTTCGAAACGCTCCGCCGACAATGCTGGAGGATTCGCCTACTGGTCAAAGTGGACTCGGGAGTCACGACCACGAATAGCCGAATCGCTTCGCCTCGCATTTTGTCGGGCACGGGCACAGCGGCTGCTTCGACTACTTCCGGCA
>JACMLA010000810.1 GCA_014379815.1 Bryobacteraceae bacterium
CTGCATCGGAGCCATCTCCACGTCCCGCAACAATAAAGGCATTGCCCACCAATCGGCCTAACTCCAGTCCCGCAGAAACATCGCTGGGATAGTTTGTTCCGGCAAACAGCCTCGACCGCCCAGCTTCTTCCGCAAGGCTGGTGAACTGCGCGGCTTTATCCGGGAACAGGTAGCCCAGAACGGAGGCAGCGGCTCCGGCGACGGTTGCGTGCTCCGAAGGATACGATGGGACGGAAGCCGAAAGCACGCGCGGCACCAAAGAGGTGTCGGCCTGAGCCGGGCGCTGCCGGTTGAAGGTGGACTTGCTGTCCCAGGCAGCGACTGTAGCGTCGTACATAGCTCCACTGACAAGGGCAAGCGCACGGGTTGTGAGGGGAGCAGCAAGATTCCGCGACAACGCCTCCTGCAGCGTAATCTGGACCCAGCGGTACGCAGGAGAACCAGCGTCCCAATACGCGATCTGCGCAACGGCATTCGCATCGGCCTGGGTCATAAAGCTCCTCAGCCATGCCAGCTCGCCACTATTGGCTCCGTAGCTGGAAGGCTCCGTCAGCCTGTACTGTCTTCCCGAAGAAAGTACGAGGGTTGGCCATGTTCCCGCTGCAGGCTCCACATTCTGTCCCGGTACTGCAGTCGCTGTAATCAGTAATACAAAAAGCGACATTCTTATTCTGATGGAACGTGTCATATTTCTCACCTCTTGACCATTACCTGGATAACGTCTTATCTATTCCTGGTAAAGCTCGAAAAAGTGAACAAAAATTAGCAAGTTACAGACGTGAAACAGAGTTTACATATGTCCGTAAAATTGCCTCGCGGTAATCGCGGATCAGGACTCCCGCACGCCTGCCGAGCGCCGGTCACCCTCGCTTCTGACCAGTTCCTGAAGCCGGGTCCGGGCACGATACAGGCGCGACATCACCGTTCCAATTGGCACTGACGTAATACACGCAATCTGGCGATACGACAGTCCCTCGACCTCCCGCAGTACCAGTGCCTCACGCCACTCCACCCGCAACTGCCCAAGACCGTATAGCAGCGTGACACGCTCAGCCTTCTCGAGCACAAGCGATTCCGGAGTCAGGTCGGCCGCGGCACCGCTATGCATCACCTCATCGAAGGAAGCCGCCAGTTCCCACGGACGATTCTGTTTAATCCAGGAATAACAGGTATTCCGCACGATTTTCAGCAGCCACACCCGCGCATCTTCACCGTGAAAGCTGCCAAAAAAGCGCAATGCCCGCAGGTACGATTCTTGCACAATGTCGCGAGCATCTTCCTCATTCCGGGTGAGCCATCGAGCCAGCTGCAGAGCTGCGTCGAGGTGCGGAAGCACAACTTGTTCAAAACGTTTGAGCTGAATGCTGTCCCGAAGCATAAAACTGTGAGCAATTGGCGGAATAATCTCCGCTATTGCCCAGGCGTCTTAGATTATGGCATCTGACACCACAGACTCTGTTGTTGAAAATTCGCTTCTTACTCGAAACGCAGAGCCTTAAGCGGCTCGATCACAGTAGCCCTGCGCGCAGGCAGATACGCCGCAACCAGGGCAGCAAACATCAGAACACACGCGACACTTATATAGGTAGCTCCATCGAGTGGACTTGTTCCGTAGAGCAGCGATGTCATCAGCCGCGTCAGGGGTACCGCCGCAGCAAAACCGCACAGAATTCCGATCCCGGTAAGCATCAAACCCTGACGCACGAAAAGCCTCTGCACATTGGCGTGGGAGGCACCAAGAGCCATCCTGATTCCGATCTCACGGGTCCGTTGCGAGATGGAGTACGAGATTACTCCGTATATGCCGATCACTCCAAGCAGCAGAGCGGTCCCCGCAGCGATAGACAACATAACCAGCGTGAACGAGGTCCGTGCCATTGAAGCGTCTCCAATTTGTCTGACGGTTCGCACTCCGGCAATCGGAACGTTCGGGTTGACGGACCAGATGCTGCGCTGCACCTCCTGCAGGAAGCTGCCTGTGCCAGTTCTGTCGCTGCGTATCACAAAAGCGAGTGTCCGTCTCGCCTCAACGCCGCTGTCCCACAAGTCGCGCACCATAATTGGCCAGTACACAATCGTGGGCGGCTTCTGATGCACGCCGTCGTCGTGCTCGTCGCCAACTACACCGATGACTTCTCGCCAGGTTCCTTTCGGGTTTTCGCGAATGCGTTTTCCAATCGCTCCCACAGCTGAACCCCAAAGCTCGCGCGCCAGATTTTCCGAGACCAGGACCACGTTGCGCGTCTGGTAAACATCGGTCCAGGTCAGATCCCGCCCAGCCAGTATTCTGTTGCCGAGCGTCTGAAACGTTCCAGGAGAAACGTGCTTGTAGCGGCGTAGCGGAGGAATCGTCGAATCGGCGTAGACACGGCCTTCGGCGAAGATCGGATCGCTACTGTTCTCGCCATCCATGGTGACCGAGCTGGTAAGCGCGACCGACGTCACACCTGCTACAGAAGATACTTTGTCGACCATGGCTTCAAACATGCGCGCGACCGCCTCGGGAGTGGCAACCTGCGTTCCAGGAATAGAAACCCGGACGGTCAGCAATTGATCCGGATCGGTAAACCCGGGCTTCACACCCTTCAACTGCGAAAGACTCCGGATCATCAGTCCGGAACTGATTAGAAGCACCAGAGCCAGCGCGACCTGAACCACAACCAGCGCACCCCGGGTCCGGTTGCGATCCTTACCGTCGCTCATCGTTCGACCCCCTGACCTGAGTGCCAGGGCAAGTCGCGGACCAGCGTATTTCAAAACAGGAATCACACCGAAAAGGAAACCGGCCACGATGGAAAGCAAGAATGTGAAGGCGAGCACCGAGGCGTCTAACCCAACTTCATCCAGCCTCGGAAGGCTTGAGGGTCCGATAGCGACCAGAAGCTGCAAAACCGCATAGCTGAGTCCCAGGCCAGCCACTCCGCCGAGCACGCCCAGAGCGAGACTTTCAGCCAGCATCTCACGCGCAATACGGGCCTGGCTTGCTCCAAGCGCAGAACGAATCGCAAATTCCTGTTGCCGGCCATCCGCCTTTACCAGCAAAAGATTGGCGACATTGGCACAGGCAATCAGCAGAACAATTCCAACAGTTCCCATCAAAACCCAGAGCACACTGCCGATGTCTCCGGTGACGTCTCTCTTGAACAGTCGCACATTCGGCGCAATCCGGGCTGCCTCCAGCATCTTGTTGTTCATCCCAGGTGCCGGACGAAATCTTTCCAGCATCAGCGGGAGCATTCGTGCCACGTCTTCGTTGGTTTGCGCCACAGTAAATCCAGGCTTCAGTCGGGCAATTGCGTAGTAGCTGAAGTTGCCAACGAACACCTCGCTCCGGTTCAGCTGCAGCGGCAGTACGACATCCGGTCTCAGATCTGAGAATCGAAAGCCTCGCGGCAGTACGCCTATGATTTCCCGTGGCTTTCCGTCCACCATTAGCCTGCGCCCAATCGCAGCAGGGTCTCCGCCAAAGCGGCGTTGCCAGTAACCATGCGCAAGGATCACGGTCTGAGCGCCGCCGGGCGAATCATCCAGTTTGGAAAACCAGCGCCCAACCGCGGGCTGCAATCGGAGCAGAGGCAAAGTGCCGTCGGTCACCACCATGGCGCGCACCTGCTCCGGTTCCGACAAGCCCGTAACGCTGACAGACTCGCTGCGCCACAGGCCAATGTCCTGTAGTGTGCGGGATTCCTCGCGGAACGTGTAGTAAGCCGCCGGGGAGACAATCAGATCGGTGATGTTGATACCCGGGGCAGTAAACCAAATGCCGACCAGCCTGTCCGATTCCGGATAGGGTAACGGCTTCAGCAGCACACCGTTAACCACGCTGAAGATGGCGGTGTTCGCAGCAATCCCAATCGCCAGAGTCAGTACGGCAATCAATGTGAACGGCAGGGAATGGCCCAGTCTGCGCGCGGTGTGCCGGAATAAATTCACGTTTCCTCCCTGTCTGAAGAAGTCAATACGGTCCAGGTCCACCAAAGTTGCACAATCTGCACCGCGAACCGAAGATTGACCGTTGAAACGCTTGCGGGGCGACCTTCACTACCTTTCCGATCCAGCAGGTGCGCTTGTGTTAGGGTGAGCGCCCTGATACCCTGGTCAGGCACCAGGTAGTTCCGAGCATAGGAGGCCAGTGCGGCCCATGGACACAGCACGTCTTGTCTCGCTTGTAGCAGATCTCGCTCCTTCGTCAGAGGATGATCAACAACGAATCCACGACCTTGAGGAGATGCTAGGGCGTACCCGGCTAAGCGATGTGGCTGCCGACGTCAGGCCTCCTGCCTTGTCGATCGACCGTATGCGGCTAAG
>JACMLA010000811.1 GCA_014379815.1 Bryobacteraceae bacterium
CTAGATTCGGTAGTTCCGTGGGAGCTGTTTAGACTCGTTTCAAACGACAGGCACGTTCTGGACGCAGGCACAGGAGCGGGATTTCCTGGCATCCCCCTGGCCCTCGTCCTGCCGGATGTCCAGTTCACACTATCTGAGTCTATTCAGAAGAAGGCCAGATTTGTCGAAGAGGCAGTCAGAGAGCTAAGCATACCTAACATCACTGTCACAACTCAGCGAGCCGAGACGTTTCTCCTCTCAACAAAGACTGGCATCATCACCGCCAGAGCCGTCGCCCCTGTCGCAAAGGCCGTCGATCTTTTCGGCCCGGCCCTTAGGCAGGGCGCCCGGGCCCTCCTCTACAAGGGTCCCGATGTTCAGTCAGAACTCGAAACAGCTGCGGCCAACCTCCGCAAACGCAGACTTACCGCCAGCGTTATTAAACGCTATGAACTCCCCGACGATCTTGGCTCCCGAAGCATCCTCGAGCTATGCGCTTTCTAAATCATCTCTATCCAGGGGCTGGCCGCTGCCGCTGCGAAGCCCACCCCGCAAACACAACAAGGCTAATCACAAGAAGAATCTGGACCACGGCCACGCTGTTGAACCAGGCCAAATAGCTCGCGCTCACATGCGCTGACGACACCGTATTGATCGTCAGGATGCCCGCTATCGATGGCACGAGGCCGAGCCGCAGGAGCAGGATGGCAAACGCTCCGATAATCACAACGTAAACGGTCAGGTCGAGAGGAAGATTCGTCGAGCGCCGGATCTCGCCCTCCTGAAGGCTCACCAGCAATGACGCAACCAGCGCAGCCAGCCAGTCTTTCCGTACGATCAGCTTTAGTCCACACATCAGAAAAAAAATGATGAAGCTGGTATGCACGGCGCTGTCGATCTGCCGCGCCCAGATCGCCAGAAACGAAGCAGTACCCATCAGGAGGTTCATGTTGGGCCATGATGGACCCGCAAGGTCAAGATTTGTGTATTGCCGGGCCAGGAATCCAAAACGCACCACAAGGCCTGTTATGACGCCCAACAGGATGTGCCAACCAACCCGGGCGTCGGCCCAGTCTCCCGCGAGCAGCCTGTTCCAGGTAATCAGAGTATGCGGCCAGTTCCTGCGAACAGTCGGCTCCAGTGCGATATAAAGCATCCACAAGATAGCGCATTCCGCCAACACCACCGCCGCCTTTTCAAACAGGATTCCCACCATGGCGAAGTTCGGAACGAAGTGCAGCGTCAGCAGCAAGGCCGCCAGTTTCAGGAGACCTACGAAAGCTGCCAGCCGCGTCGCGCCGTGACGGTCTCCCCTTCCCGCGATCAGGTTGTACCGGGCGAACCAGGCGCCCGCGAACAACCCGATTCCCAGCAGTAAAAAACTGAACGTTTGGAACGCAGTATCTCGCGCACTGGTCGGCGGTGCATCGTCGTCAGCAAGCCTCGCCCAGGGCCATTTCATCGAAAAGCTGACCGGGATTCCTTTCCACGTCGCGGTCTGTACGATGATGTCGATTCCAGGCAATCCTGGATGCGGCCCCTTCCACGCTTTCGCCGTATCGAAAGGAACTTTGGGGAGTTCGACCGTTGCAACCTCTTCGAACTTAGCTATGTCGAACCCCGCCGCGCGGAACAACCCGGCTTCATCGACAGGGTTCTCAGGCATTTTCTGCTTCGCACCGACGACCGCTTCGAGATGACGAAGAAGACCTGACCCGCTTACATTCATCAGGAACATTCCCGGCTTGTCGTTCGGTGGCCGTTCACCGTTGATGTAGCCGTCAGGCTGTGAGACCAGCAACGCAGGACTTTGCCTGTAGGTCAGGCGATAGGGGCTCTCGCCTTTAAGCAACTGGCTCCAGTCCCTTTTACCACCCTTGTGCGCTCTGCCGACGTTAGACACAATTTCGCTGCTGACCCAGATCCATGACAAATCATCCACCCGCCGGGATGTGTGGCCGAGCGACGCCGCGATTTCCCGGGCCTTTTGTTCCAGCACCTGCGGAGGCAATTCCATCGGTACCATCGAGAGCAAAGCGGTTCTCTGCGTCAGGAAAGGTAATGAGATCAAAGCGGCTATGCACAGTAGAGTACAAGCAACCGCATACTTTGCAGCGATGCCTACTGTCCGGCCTGAGGCAGCGACCATCTCCGGACTTGGAGTCTCCCCTGCGGCGAGCGCTGCTGCGAGCGGATCCCCGCCAGGCAGTGCGGCTGCCACCGCAAGGGCCGTTGCCGGACGTTCGGCTGGATCTGGCCTGAGACATCGCAGGACGGCCTTCTCGACCAGCGGATCCGCCTCACCCGCAATTGACGTAAGACTGACAGGCGATTCAGATTCCTGCTTTCTCATCATCTCCGGCAGGCTGTTGGCGTCGAAAGCCTGCTTGCCGGTAAACAGCTCGTAGATGATCAGCCCAAGCGCATAGATGTCGCTCTTCGCAGTCACGAAGTCGCCGCGCAACTGCTCGGGGGACATGTACGCAGGCGTGCCACTGCGGGCTTCGGGACCGCGAAGCTCATCGGCGATGGCAGCCAGCCCGAAATCCATGATGATCACCTCACCACGCCGGTTCAGCATGATGTTTTGCGGTTTCAAGTCGCGGTGGATGATTCCCCGATCATGGGCGGCGGCGACACCGGCGCACAGCTTGCGCGCGATCTGAAGCGCTTTGTCCGCGGGAAGACGTCCGATGCGCTGGAGGAGCGTACCAAGATCCTCGCCATCCACATATTCCATCGAGATGAACGGCAGGCCCTCCGCTTCTCCGATGTCGTATACACGACAGACATTGGGATGCGAGAC
>JACMLA010000812.1 GCA_014379815.1 Bryobacteraceae bacterium
CGTAGCAGATCGCCTTCCTGGATTCCGAGCGTCGGTAGCACTTTGCTCAGGGGGACGCCCGCCTGCTGTGCCAGTGTTCGGGGCGAGGTGAAGTACGGTATCTGCGTTACGTCGGGAATGTTCGCTACTAGCAGAGTTGCTCGCGAAGTAGCCAGTCTGCTGATCACCGTAGAGAACTGTGATGAGAATACGTCGAGCGGAGTGAGCAACGGCAGAAAGCCCGAGATCGCAGGCACCAGCGCATCGTTGTTGCCCAGCGCCAGAAACATCGTCGTGGGGTTCAATGCCAGGGCCTGGTTGACCTGACTCTGCGCAGGTCCCGGGTAGCCGAGCACGATCTGTGCCCACCCAATTACGTTGCCTTTCGTGGGCGGAAACTGGTTAGGAGCCAGCAGAGCGTCGCCAATGGTGATGCCGGGTATCGCAAGATTTGTTGGCTGAACGGTCGGATTTGTTCTCGGAGGATTCGGCAGAGTTCCCACCGCAGGCTCAATGATCACCCGGGGTTTCAGAGCCTTCAGCTGCAGCACGTTCGGTGCTCCAGGAAATGGAACCAGAGGAAGGGTCAGCGGCACACCAGCTTGTTTCGCAACCAGGGATGGAAATCCGTTCACCTGCTGGGAATCCAGTAGTGCATAATTCTGAACACCGGCCGAGAGTGAGTCTCCGACAATAACCAGACGGGATAAGTCTGCCTTTGCCGGTCCTGCACCAAAAACGTAGCTTCCTGAAAGACACCCTGATAAGAGAAGTCCTAGAAAAAGCGAGGAATGTTTAGTCAATTTCATGAAAAGTGTTCCTAAATGGAAATAATTCTCAGCACTGCGGCACCTATCATAACCTCGGTTTGGGCCAACTATAGCGAAATTGTGGAAGGTTTTAACCGTGTGTAGCCGGAGCCGGATCAAGCCCACTAGTTACCTGCAAGCGTTAGAAAAAAGGTGACACAGTCCCGTGTAAAGCGAATAGATTACGAGCGGCCTTCTTACGTAATTCCAGAATGCGCTTGCGAACTGTCACTAGTCGGAGGTCCCCGTTGCCAAGCGCCGCAGAGTTTGCCAAAGTCAACTTTGCCGCAACTCCAGGACAAGCCAAATGATGTTTATGATGCTAAACTGCGAGCGTCATGAGCATAGGAACCGAAGTCACCCTTGACGATGATGTGAGTGAGCGAGTTAAGCAGGAGAGCCGTGTACGGGGAACATCAGTCCGCGACACGGTCAACAACCTAATCCGGGTAGGTCTCAACAATCTGGATGCAAAACCTCGCCGCACACTTGAAATTAGGCCGACTCACATGGGACATCGCCCGGAGTTGAATTACGACAGCGTCGACTCTCTTCTGGAGTACGGCGAAACCGAACAGCATCGATGACCATCGTCGACACCAACCTGCTTCTGTACGCATACAATGCAGACGCATCTCAAAATCTTCTCGCCGCAAGGTGGCTGACAGAGTTGATTGCCAGTGGAGAGATGATTGGACTGCCTTGGGTCAGCATCTGGGCGTTTCTTCGAATAAGCACAAATACGAGGCTTTGGGCGAACCCGCGACCCACAAAGGACGTCTTTGCGATTGTACGCGAATGGCTGGACCAGCCCGGTGTCGTCGTAATACAGCCGGGACCGCGCCATGCTGAGATTCTGGAACGCCTCGCCCTCGACCTTGGCGCAACTGGTTCACTAATGACCGATGCGGTCCTCGCCGCGCTCGCGATCGAAAACGGAGCATTGCTGGCGTCATCGGACCAGGATTTCAGCCGCTTTCCTGAACTGAGGTGGATCAATCCCCTTGCAACCAAAACATGAAATATCACGCGGAACACCTTTCTCTCAGTCCATCCGAAACGGGTACACTAACTCGTGGACAAGCGCACGAAACAAGATCCGGCGCACACGGGCCATGAGGACACCACTGAACTGACGCTGCTGGACAGACTTCGCGCGGCCACGGCGTTTCTCGAATCTATCGCTGCCGACAGAGCCTTGCTGGAAGACCTTCCACTACCAGACAAAGACCGTCTCCACAGGGCTGTAGCGCAAGTCTATAACCCGGATCCGCTGGCGCGTCGGCAGGCCTGGAAAGCAGCCGAACGTCACAGGAATGCAGCCAAAGCTCTTCGCGATGGAGCCGTACTCGAGGAAACAGGAATTCGCGTCCTGCGGCGGAAGCCGGTATTCACAACTCCAAACGTCTATCCTCCCCGGCATTTCCTTCCTCACGACGTGGATTCCGACGAAACCGGGCCACGCGAATCATCCGAGCCACGACACTGCTACGTATGCAAGCAGCCGTCCTCAGCCGTCCATCACTTTTACGATCAGATGTGTCTGCCCTGTGCAGACTTCAACTTCGGCAAGCGCCTGGAACTCGCCGACCTCCATGGACGGGTCGCGCTGCTCACCGGTGGACGCGTAAAGATCGGATATCAGGCCGGGCTCAAACTCCTGCGCGCTGGAGCGGAACTCATCGTAACGACCCGCTTCCCCCGTGATTCCGCCAGGCGCTATGCGGAGGAGCCCGATTTCGATACCTGGCGACATCGGCTGCAAATCTATGGACTCGACCTTCGCCATACGCCGAGCGTCGAAAAGTTCTGTCAGGAACTGCTCGCGACACGGTCAAGACTCGATTTCATCATCAACAACGCCTGTCAGACCGTGCGCCGACCGCCGGAGTTCTACGTCCACATGATGGAAGGCGAGAGAGTCGCTTTCCAGAACGAGCTAAGCAGCCGGTGCACGGCCCTTCTAGCTTCTCCGGGCTTGCACAGCAACGACGGCGCAAGCGCAGCCGAACTTTCCCAGCTTCCCCTGCTGGCAGAAGAACTCCTTGGGCAAAGCCACCTTTTCCCTCAGGGCCGCCTCGACAGCGATCTCCAGCAAGTCGATTTGCGGGGACGAAACTCATGGCGATTGTTGCTCGATGAGGTCTCATCGGTGGAACTGCTTGAGGTGCACCTCATCAATGCCGTGGCACCTTTCATCCTCAATGCCCGCCTCCGGTCTCTGATGCAGCGCACGCCCGATCGCGACAAACATATCGTCAACGTGTCAGCAGTAGAAGGCCAGTTCTATAGAAACTGGAAGACGACGCGCCATCCACACACGAACATGGCCAAGGCCGCACTCAACATGATGACGAGGACTGCGGCTACCGATTATCACGGCGATGGGATCCACATGAACAGCGTCGATACGGGATGGGTCACAGACGAAGATCCAGTAGAGATCGCCGCAAGAAAAACGAGGGAAGAGGGCTTTCACCCACCTCTGGATGTAGTCGACGGAGCAGCCCGCATCCTCGATCCGATCATCAGCGGCATCAATACAGGCGAGCACGTATGGGGACGATTTTTGAAGGACTACCGTCCAACGGATTGGTAGCGAAACTCTGGAGGTGAACCAAATCATGCGACTTCGAACTCTGACCGTATCCATGGCCGCCTTTTTGCTAATCCTAAGTGGTTGCAGAAAAACCGCGACCCAGGATGTGGAAGCAGCGCGGGACCGTCAGTTCAAGCAGATGATGTCCGGCTCAACCCTTGTCGGCTATTCCGCATTCGACAACAAAGTCAGCCAGTCCAGGGAAGAGCACTATCAAATCGACAACGTCTCCCGTCTGACTGGGGATACATGGCTATTCCAGACAAAGCTCAGGTATGGATCGCGAGAGATACCGGTGCCGATCCCAATCACGATCAAGTGGGCCGGAGACACTCCCGTAATCACTCTGGACGAGCTGTCCATCCCGGGCGTCGGTACGTACACCGCCCGCGTCATACTGCATCGCGACCGCTACGCCGGAACCTGGAGCGGCAAGAAGGCAGGAGGCCAGCTCTACGGCAAAATCGTTCCTTCGGGCGCTCCCAGCGTTAGCGCTCCCGATGCATCGGCGAAACCCGGGTCGTGACCGGTTCGACCATTGCGTTATTAGCACCGGCTCTCAGCGTCAACGCGGTACTCTTCGCGGGTGGACTTGGGTTCGCGATCGCCCAGAGCTTTGGACTGCTAGCTCCGGTAGGAGTTTCCCAGCTGACTACCGGGCACTATGCAGCGGCGATGCAGACAACCGAATTCACGCAGTCTCTGATCCTGACTCTGCACGTCGCAGTCACCTCCACACTGCTATCGGCCGTTGCAGCTCTAGTGGTCTCCCTAAGCTTGCACTCCCTGACACCGGCACTGCCCGCACTCCGCACCCTCTTACAAATTCCAATTGCAGTCCCGCATGTTGCAATGAGCATCGCGACAATTCACTTGATCGCCCCAAGTGGTCTCGTTGCGCGAGTCCTCCACTCCGCCGGCCTCGTGAATAATCCCTCCGACTTCCCGGCATTGCTTCAAGACAGGTGGGGTGGAGCGATCATCCTCGTCTACATCCTCAAGGAAACTCCCTTTCTCGCAA
>JACMLA010000813.1 GCA_014379815.1 Bryobacteraceae bacterium
CCTTGCCTCCCAGGAAGATTATTTTGCCCGAACGTCTCGCCTGCATCAAAGGCAGCACTGCGCGAACCGCATTCGCAGTCCCGATCAGATTCGTTTGTATCGTCTCATTCCACGCAGCAGCGGAACAATCCAGAAAAGGTCCAAGCGGCCCCTGAACTCCAGCCGCACACACCAGAATGTCCAGACGACCGAAGTGCGTCATCAGTCGCGCGACACTCGCAGCAAGTTGCTCATAGTCGCAAACGTCGGCCCGCAGACGAAGCGAAGTGCCGCCGTTGTGCTCAATTTCCAGGTTTGCCAGATCGAGTTCCGCCTTGCTGCGCGCCAGCAAAGCAACCCGCGCTCCGGCCGATGCGAAACCAAGCGCCAGCCTCTTCCCGACACCTCTACCCGCACCCGTAATCAGTGCGACCTTGCCCTTTAGACTGCGCAAGCGACCTGGCCTCGCCTCCGCCTTTACTATACACACCGCGCCCGGAGCAGCATGGTGGCAAACTAAAGGAACAACATGCGGCGCGAAACGCTTCTCGATTTCTTCGAAAGTTTCGCGACAAATACTCAGGAATTCCTGGTTCACTTCGACGGCTATCGCTCGCGTTCCCATACGTACAGCGAGACAGCCGGCGCGGCCCGGACCTTCGCCGCTCGCCTCAGACAAGCCGGCCTCACCAGCGGAGACCGCGTCTTGTTCTGGGGTGAGAACCGCCCCGAGTGGATTGTCGCGATGTGGGGTTGCCTTCTTCGCGGAATCGTAGTCGTCCCTCTCGACTACCGGTCCTCAGGGGACTTGCTCTGCCGGGTCCAGTCGGTCGCTCAGGCGAAGCTTCTGCTGACCGGTGACGAGATCAGCGCCGTACCCTCCGAAATGAACGTTTCCGTCTGGCCCATGTCCTCCATCACCTGGGAAGAAACACCCGCCGGAGACAATGCCGATGTCAGCGTCGCCCGCAACGATACGGCCGAGATTCTGTTTACCTCTGGGGCAACCGCGGAGCCAAAAGGCGTCATCATTCAGCACAAAAATGTGTTAGCGAACATCATCCCGGTCGAAGGGGAGCTGCTGAAGTATCGCCGTTATGCGAAACCGTTCGCGCCCATCCGGTTTCTCAATCTTCTCCCCCTGAGCCACATGTTCGGCCAGGCCATGGCGACGTTCATCCCGCCCATGCTGCCCGGTGTCGTCGTCTTCCTGTCCGGTTACAGCCCCCGCGAAATCGTCAACCAGATTCACTCGCGACGAATCTCCGTGCTGGTCTGCGTCCCGAAAATTCTGGAGGTTCTCCGTGAGTACATCCTCAGCGTAGTTCCCGAAGCGGCTCACCCTCCCGCGCCCGGTGCGAAGTGGTGGCAGCGCTGGTGGCATTACCGCAAAGTTCACGACTTACTCGGCTGGAAATTCTGGAGTCTGATTGTTGGTGCAGCCCCTCTGGACCCTGACCTCGAAGAGTGGTGGTCGCGCCTCGGCTTTGTCGTGATTCAGGGCTATGGCCTCACCGAGACAGCTCCCATCGTCAGCCTGAATCATCCGTTTCATACCCGTAAGGGCACTGTCGGCAAACCCATCCACGGCGTCGAAGTGCACATTGCCGACGACGGAGAAATTCTCGTGCGCGGCGACAACGTAACTTCGGGCTACTTGAACCCGGACGCCGATTCTGCCCGTGCCTTCGCCGATGGCTGGTTCCACACCGGTGACGTCGGCAGCCTCGATGAGAGCGGGCGTCTGACCATTCGCGGACGAAAGAAGGAAATGATCGTAACCCCGGAAGGCCTCAACGTCTTTCCGGAAGATATCGAGAAGGTCCTTAACGCGTCAGCAGGTGTGCAGGAAGCGGCAGTGGTCGGTGCTGACCGCGTGCAAGCCGTCCTGGTCATGGAAGAAGCTGCAGACACCGAGGCGATTGTTCGCAAGGTAAATTCGCAGCTGGAAGATCACCAGCGTATACGGGCCTGGTATATCTGGCCAGAAAAGTCTCTCCCGCGCACCGAGGGTACCGGGAAACTCAGGCGGCGCGACATGCTGCGCTGGGTGGAGTCCGGTGGAACCTCGCGTGCCGCTACTGGCCTCGGCGGGGAAGACGTCTCGTCAGTCCTCGCTACCTTCGCTCCAAATCGCTCCATACAAAGCCACACGTCGATAGAAGAATTGGGACTCAGTTCACTCGAGCGCGTGGAACTCTTGCTCGCTCTGGAGCGGAGGCTTCACGTCACAATCGATGAAGATCAGTTCGCTTCCGCGGAGACAGTGGCCGATCTCGAGCGGATTATCAACACCCGGTCCGGAACCCCGCAGTCTCCAGCGTCAGCCCAGGTAGAAACGGCAGCGGAACCCGTTCTCTTCCCACGCTGGAATCGCTCCGCATGGGCGCAGGCAGTTCGAAGGGTCAACCTTCCTCTCTGGCTTCTTCCGCTGGCAAACGTATTCGCGTGGGTTCGCGCATCCGGTCTGGAAAACCTCAACGGTCTGGAGCCTCCCGTCATCTTCGCTCCCAGTCACCAGAGCCATCTTGACGTGCCCGCCCTGATGCTCGCACTGCCCGCAAAATGGCGCTACCGTCTGGCCCCAGCAATGTCGAAAGAGTTCTTCCGCCCACACTTCTTTCCGCAGCAATTCACCAGAGCTGAGTGGTTTACCAACTCCCTGAATTACTATCTCTCCTCGCTGGCGTTCAACGCGTTTCCTTTTCCACAGCGTGAAGCCGGAGCGAAGCAGACCATGCGCTATGCCGGCGAGCTCGTCAGCGGAGGCTGGTGCATCGTAATCTTCCCGGAAGGCAAGCTCACAGACACAGGCGAGATCGGTCCCTTCCAGCCAGGAGTGGGTCTGCTGGCGTCCCGGCTTGGCGTTCCCGTCGTGCCCGTGAAACTCATCGGCCTCGATCAGGTACTGCATCGCTCGTGGCGAATGGCAAAACCCGGCAAGGTCGAGGTCCGGTTCGGCAAACCTCTTTACCTCACCGGGGACAACTACACTGAACTTGCCGCCAGAGTGGAAGCCGCCGTCCGTGATCTTTAAGGAACTCGTGCCCAGATTGCTTCGTAAGTGTCTCCGAGAGGGATTCATGCGACTCACGATACTGGCTCTGACCGCGACGTTCCCGCTCCTGTATGGAGCCGAATGGTCGAAGAATTTTCAAACCAGCGATGCACCCGTGCTGGACGTGCGATGCGGCGACGCCAATGTGGACGTCAGAACCGGAGGCACAGGAATCGCTGCCCGTTTAATCACCAGAGGCTGGGAGATCCGCCCAGGTGAAGTTGAAGTCATTGAGCGGCAAACCGGTGATCGCGTCGACATCGAAGTAAAGCTGCCCCGCAACGAAAACTGGAACTGGAACATCGGCAACCGCGGCATCAAACTGGAATTGCAGGTCCCTGCAAAAACCCGGTTTCACATCAACACCGGCGACGGCAACGTAAAGCTGTCCGGATTACAAGCCGACAGCCGGATAGAAACAGGTGACGGCAACATTGAAGGCGACAATGTCGCGGGCCGTATGGAAGCAAGAACGGGAGACGGAAATGTGCGTATAGCGGGTCGCTTCGACCTGCTGGCAGTGCAAACCGGAGACGGCAACGTAGATCTCTCGGCAACCCGGGGCTCCACAGCCACCGCAGCGTGGCGGATCCAAACCGGCGATGGCAACGTCTCGCTCGAAGTCCCCGCCGACATGAAGATGGACCTCGACGCAACGACCGGAGACGGCCACGTCCGTTCCAGCCTGCCACTCCTCATCGGAGCAGGCAAAGTCGGCGGCTCACAACTCCGAGGCAAACTCAACGGTGGCGGACCAACCATCTCCATCCGCACCAACGACGGCAACATCACTCTGAATGAGTCCCGCTAACCGGTCCGCTTCGCAAGCCGTACAACGAGGATGACTAGAGAGAGAGAGACTGTGGGGCAGGCGTCCACGCCTGCAGTGGGTCTCCAGACCCACTTCGACCCCGAAGGCAGCTGAGCGAAATGTGACGCGCCTAAAAAGTAGGTAATCCTACTCCGACCGAGTCGAGCTACCCTGCCCAGCAGTACCAGCGTTCTTCACATACGTGTCGAACCACGTAATCATCTCGTGCAGCGTGTGCTCCACCGATTCGCGTGCCCTGTACCCATGCGCTTCCGACGGTAGTAACACCAGACGCGCCGTTCCCCCATTGCCCCGCACTGCCTGATACATCCTCTCCGATTGCACGGTGAAGGTTCCCTGATTGTCGTCCGCCTGACCATGAATAAACAGGATCGGCTCATTGATCTTGTTCGCATAGTTAAACGGCGACATCTTCATATACGTCTCGGCTGCCTGCCAGTAAGTCCGGCGTTCACTCTGGAAACCGAACGGCGTCAGCGTGCGATTGTAAGCGCCGCTGCGGGCAACTCCCGCGCGAAACAGATCTGTGTGCGCCAGAAGATTTGCCGTCATGAAAGCTCCGTAGCTGTGGCCAATCACGCCAACCCGATTGGGATCGGTGACGCCCATCTCAGCAGCCTTATCGATAGCCGCCTTAGCGCTGGTGCTGATCTGCTCGACATAGGTGTTGTTGACAGTTTCGGTGTCTCCCACCACGGGCATCGAGGCCCCATCCAGAACCGCGTAGCCCGCCAGAACACAAAACAGGTGCGTGTATCCTGTCAGCGATGTGAACTTTTGCGTCGATCCAACCACCTGACCCGCTACATCCGAATCGGTGTACTCCAGAGGATAGGCGTACAGGATCGTAGGTAGTCGGGTGCCTTCTTTGTAGTCGGGCGGCAGGTACAAGGTGAATTGCAGATCCACGCCGTCTTTGCGTTTATAGCGAACCAGTTGCTTCTTGATACGCCGCAGTTGCGGAGCAGGATCTTTGTAATCCGTGATCGCGGTACGCTTTCCGTCAGTGTTTACAAGGAAGTAATTCGGAGGCTCAGCCGGGCTCTCCTTGCGGGTGACAAACCTGGACCCATCCGTCGAGGCCAAAGCAACAAACTCTTCATACTCGCTTTCGCCCGACTCATGGACACGCTCGACACTCTGAGTCGCCAGCGAATACCTGGCCAGAAACGGACGGTCGCCCCTGGGTGTAGCTCCCGTGCCTTCCATCCAGATGATTCCGTCCTTCTCCCGAACGACACGTTGCCCACTGCTGGAGAGCACATCGACAGGTCTGCCAGGATCTTTGTAGCGGTCGCTCTGGTTACGTGCGGACAACACTCTCGATGGCTGGCCAGGCTGGCCGAAGTCTACAAGAAGCGTACGAATCCAGCGTTTACTCCGGTCGTAGTCGGTCACGATTGCTTTGGATGTGTGCTCCACAGCGTCGAAGCCAAGAACCCTCTGCTCTGTCCTCGTGACCTCGACAGGTTCGTTCTGAAACGGAGCGCGGAATCGGAGAATGCGATCGCGGTGCGTCGCTGTCTTGCGTGGGTCGCCTCCATCCACAGCTTCGACCCACACCACGGTGGACGGCTCGGTCGGAAACCACCGAACCTGACGCGGGCCGGTAGCCACACCATCGATCGGCACATTATCCGCGAGGGGCAAGTTCGCTACCTGGTACGACCGTTTTCCGCTGGTTCGATCGAGAACCTCAATTTCTTTAGCGAAAGCCGACCACGGATGCAGATAGGAATAGGGCCGCTTCAGCCGCGTAACCAGTACACTCTTCCCATCGGGCGAAACACCTGCGGCTGTAAACACGCCCGGCGAGCCAACCAGCGTAATCTGCCCCGAAGGCAGATCCACTACCGCCAGTTGCGAAGTCGCGTAGTAGTCGAACAGATTTTCTTCCCATGCGTTGTCGAGCATGTCAGGATTCGTGCGGATCGGTCCCGACTGTCCTTTCGCCTCCTGAACGACAGGCCCTGGTGGCACCGGAGGAGCAGCCGGAGCACTGCCACGGTCCACAAGCACCGTGCGGGCCAGCACCTGATGATCGTTAATCCACGTAAATGGCAAACCCAGCACGCCGTTCAGAGCGGGCTTCCCAATTCGCCGGATTTTGCCGCCAGCAACGTCACCGACCAGCAGTTCCACACCGTTCTGCGTATTGTTCGTGACCGCGAAGAGCTTGCCCTCCGGACCCCACGACGGAACGCCGATCTTCGCTCCGGGTGGCAATTCCAGTACGACTTCCTTCCCCGTTGCGAGCTCCTTCACTCGCAGCGACGTTCCGTACACCAGCAGTTGCGCGCTATTGGTATCCGCATTCACACGCACACCAGCAAGACCGAGAAACGGATGCGACACGTCGGCAATCGACGGCATGCGGACAAGGTCGCCGATCAAGACGTGCGTTCCGGTCGGGCTAACCCACAGCGACGGGGGGGCGGGCGAGTTCAGTACTTCAAGAACTTCCTTCTGAGGCTTCATGTAGCCATCAGCGGCAAGTGCAAAGGTGGAAAAACTAACGAAGGCGAAAACAAGGTGCAGCATAGGAGTGGAGGACTCCTATACTAGCGCCGAATGAGGAAAACCGCGATCTCCGCCATCAGATTGGGCGATGCTTCAATCCGCCGCTTGCCGCTGAGAAACAACCGACGTTCAATAATCCAGCCCTCTGATGTAGCAAGATCGGTGAAATCTTCAACCGTCAGGAAGTGTATGTTGGGCGAGTCGTACCAGTAGTACGGAAACAGTCCGGTTCGTGGAGCGCGCCCGTTTCGAAGCAGCGACAAGCGTACGCGCCAATGCCCGAAGTTCGGAAACGCCACAATCGCACGTCGGCCCACCCGGAGCATCTCGCGAAGAACGCGAACTGGCTCCCGAACTTCCTGCAAAGTCTGGCTCAAAATGATGTAATCGAAAGCGCCGTCCGGGTAGTCGTTCAGGCCGTTGTC
>JACMLA010000814.1 GCA_014379815.1 Bryobacteraceae bacterium
CGCCAACGATGGCTACGCTCCGCAGCCGGGAGTCCCCCTTCTGGGACGTATCGCGGCAGGTTCGCCCGTAGAGGCGATTCAAAGCAACCAGTCTCTGTCCTTCGCAGATTTCACGGGAGATGGGGAAACGTACGCACTCGAGGTGCGCGGCGAATCCATGATCGAAGATCACATTTGCAGCGGAGACTTCGTTCTTGTACAGAAAGTAAACAGTGTCCGGGA
Source organism: Bryobacteraceae bacterium (assembly GCA_014379815.1). The sequence continues at coordinate 223 of JACMLA010000814.1, forward strand.
CGGCGAAATCGTGGTGGCTCTTGTCGATGGCAGCGATGCAACTCTGAAACGGTATTACTCGGAGCCAGACGGCAAAGTCCGGCTCCAGCCAGCGAATTCCAGCATGCAACCGATTCTGCTCGACGCTGCCTCAGTCGAAATTCAGGGCAGGGTCCTGGCAGTTCTACGAAAGTTTCGTTAGCTCACGCTCAGCACGAAGCCAGTCTTCACAGGGATTACCCGGCTGATATCCTCTTTCAACAAAGTAGGAGTACGCCAGTTGCGCCACTGCAGCGTGCGCAGGCATCGCAACAACAACGGGAACCGGATCCAGCTCAGGCGAGGCCACGACATGGGCGGCAATAGGGGCAACAACAGGCGCGGGTGGAACTGCTTTCTTGGCAGTCGTTCGTTTATGTGCGGGTGACTTAACGTTCTTGCGGGCATTATCAGGTGACACTATACCCGGTGACAACCTTGATTTTGAGTGTTGTTTCGAGTCTGCCGCAGTCACGGCCGTTTCGATTTTTGTTTCAGCGGTCTTGCGTTTCGGCATGTCGGCTATCGTAGCACGATGCCCGAACATTCTTTACCAGTTTTGTTCTATCTGCCGGCTGTAGTCAGAACGTCATGACTATGCGTGACAACGCGTTCCAGCACCCGCAAAGCCGCCCCGGAATCGATCGATCTGGCAGCCATAGCCGCGCCCTCAGCAAAGTCCGCCGCCACACCAGCCGCAACCAGCCCCGCCGAAGCATTCACCAGAACGATATCCCGTGCCGCCCCGGTCTCGCCTGCAATCACCCGGCGTGCAATCCCGCAGTTCGCCAGTCGGTCTCCGCCCTGCAACTCAGAAAGCTTCGCCCGTTTCACACCGAAATCCTCCGGAGTCACGTGATGATGCGCAATGGCACCGCCCCGGATTTCCAGCACCAGCGATTCGGTGGTTGTTGTAATCTCGTCCAGTCCATCCATGCCATGGACCACAAATCCCCGGAATAAGCCCAGCGAAGCGAGAGCCTCGGCAATCAGCTCGGCCGCACGAACCGAAGGCGCGCCTGCGATCTGTACCGTCGCGCCCGCCGGATTCGTCAACGGCCCGAGCAGATTGAATACTGTCCGGATTTTCAGTTGCAGCCGGGCCTCTTGCGCAAACCGTACAGCTGGATGGATCGCCGGGGCATAGAAGAATCCGAAGCCAGTCTCACGGATCGATTCCGCCACAAGCTCCGGCGAAAGCTCGATGCGCACCCCCAGTCCCTCCAGGATGTCCGCACTCCCGCATTGACTTGAAAGCGACCTGTTCCCGTGCTTGGCAACCTTCACACCTGCGCCCGCAATCACCAGCGCCGCCACGGTGGAAATATTGAAAGTCATTGAGCCATCGCCACCGGTCCCGCATGTATCCAGCAACGGTTCTCCTGCATCCAGGTCGACCGACACGCGTACAGCCTTAGCCCTCATGGCGCGGGCAAACCCGAGAACTTCATCCGGCGTCTCACCCTTCATCCGCAGCGCTACCAGCAAGCCCGCAATCTGTGCCGTAGATGCCTGTCCGCTTAGAACGATCTGCATCAAAGCTTCCGCATCGGCGGCGGTCAGATTTTCACGATTGAGGACCTTCGCAAATAATGTGGAAAAAGACAACGTGGGAGAAGACATACAAGCACCAGCCCTAAAAACACACGTATCACGGCAATTTGTAGACAACGATGCTATATTGTGAACTTGGTTTCCTTGCGATACTACCACAGGCAGTTGCGAGGCGGCCAGATCTAACCTAACCCGATGAAAATACACGAGTATCAGGCCAAGGACCTTCTGGCTAAATACGGTGTGCCAGTGCCCCGTGGCAGGGTCGCCGCGACAATCGACGAAGCAGTTGCGGCAGCAAAAGAGCTCGGCGGACGCGTCGTCGTCAAGGCTCAGATTCACGCCGGTGGAAGAGGCAAAGGTGGCGGCGTCAAACTCGCAACCGGGCTGGAAGAGACCGAGAAAGTAGCAGGCCAGATTCTTGGCATGACTCTGATCACTCACCAGACCGGCCCCGAAGGTCGCCTCGTGCAAAAGGTTCTGGTCGAAGAAACTTTGCCTATCGCTACCGAGCTTTATGTCGGAATCGTGCTCGACCGCGTAACCGGTAAAGTCGTCATGATGGCCTCCGCGGAAGGCGGCATGGACATCGAAGAAGTGGCCGCGCACTCACCGGAGAAAATCCTGCGTGAGCCTCTGGAACCGGGTCTGGGTCTGCAGCCGTTTCAGGCGGCCAAGCTTGCGTTTGGCATCGGCGTTCCTGCGGCAAGTACGCGTGCGGCAGTGGCCTGCATGCTTGCACTTTCCAAAGCGTACGACAGCCTCGACGCTGCGATTGCAGAGATCAATCCTCTTGTCGTTACCGATGATGGCCGGGTCGTCGCTCTCGACGCAAAGATCACCCTCGACGACAACGCGCTGTTTCGCCACAAAGAACTGATCGAATTGCGCGACGTAAACGAAGAAGATCCCCTCGAAGTCGAAGCCTCCCGGTTCAGCCTGAACTACATCAAACTCGAAGGCAGCGTCGGCTGCATGGTCAACGGTGCCGGTCTGGCAATGGCGACGATGGACATCATCAAGTACGCAGGCGGCAGCCCGGCAAACTTCCTCGATGTTGGCGGCGGAGCCAATCAGGAACAGATCCGCAACGCGTTCCGCATCCTCACTACCGACAAGAGCGTCAAAGCAGTCCTGATCAATATCTTCGGCGGCATACTTCGTTGCGATACTCTCGCCAACGGCGTCGTCAACGCCTGCCGCGAACTCAATGTGAAACTCCCCATCGTCGTCCGCATGGAAGGCACCAATGTGGAGCTGGGACGCCAGGTTCTGGCGGAAAGCGGTCTCAATTTCACCATCGGTGAGGGCATGAAAGATGCAGCCGACAAGGTAGTCAGGCTGGCCCAATGAGCATACTTGTCAACGAAAACTCGCGCGTAATTGTACAGGGATTTACCGGAAAAGAGGGTACATTTCACGCCCAGCAGTGCATCGCGTACGGGACCAAAGTCGTCGGTGGCGTCACTCCTGGAAAGGGCGGCACAAAACATCTCGACCTGCCGGTTTTCAATACCGTGGCCGACGCCGTTCGCGAGACCGGAGCTGATGTCAGCGTAATCTTTGTGCCGCCTCCGTTTGCTGCTGACGCGATCATGGAAGCTGCCGACGCGGGGCTGGCGCTTTGCATCGCAATCACCGAGGGCATTCCCGCGCTGGACATGGTCAAAGCATGGGCATACCTCGGCGGAAAAAGCACCCGCTTAATTGGTCCGAATTGTCCGGGAATCATCTCTCCGGGCAAGTGCAAAATCGGAATTATGCCCGCGCACATCCACAAGCAGGGCAGCGTCGGTGTCGTCTCCCGCTCCGGAACTCTGACATATGAAGCCGTGGGGCAGTTGACCTCTCTTGGCATTGGCCAGTCAACCTGCATCGGCATCGGTGGCGACCCAATCATTGGCACTACCCACACCGACGCGTTGCGCCTGTTCAACGAGGATCCCGACACCGAAGTCATCATCATGATCGGGGAAATCGGAGGCACGGCGGAAGAAGAAGCTGCGGCCTACGTCAAGCAGCATGTGAGAAAACCGGTAGTCGGTTTCATCGCGGGACAGACTGCGCCTCCCGGTCGCCGTATGGGTCACGCGGGGGCCATCATTTCAGGCGGCTCCGGTAAAGCTTCCGATAAAATCGCGGCCATGGAGGCGGCAGGTATCACAGTCTGCGAATCTCCGGCAGATCTCGGAGCTAAAGTCGCCGAGCGGATCAGTAAATCCTAAGGATTTCTTATAAATGGAACGTACATTCGGAATAATCAAACCAGACGCAGTCGCGGCAGGGCACACCGGAGCCATTCTTCAGAAGATTAACGAGGCTGGTTTCAAACTGAAAGGCCTCAGAATGGTCCGTCTGTCTCAGGCGCAGGCCGAGGGCTTCTACGGCGTCCACCGCGAGCGGTCTTTCTTCAACAGCCTGATCACCTTTATGACCGAGGGCCCTGTAGTCGTCATGGCACTGGAACGCGAAAATGCCGTTGCCGAGTGGCGCAAGCTGATGGGAGCCACCAATCCCGCAAACGCGGAAGAGGGTACACTCCGCAAACTATTCGCCGAATCGATCGAACGAAACGTAGTCCACGGCTCAGACGCCCCCGAAACAGCCGCTCAGGAAATTCCGTTCTTCTTCACCACCGCGGAACTTCTCTAAAGCTCCTCTGACGGTGCCGCTAAGCGCGTTATCTCGGTCATTCGACCCGCTTGCAAGCAATGCTCCTTCCGGCGGTGTGGATCACCAGTCCGGTAACCCTGCCTTCGCTGTCAAGATCGAAGGTCACCACGTCGTCGGATTGCTTGCTGAAAAATCGCAACTCTGCTTCCGGGTACACTTCGCCCGCCGCCTCCTGGTTTTCATGCAACGTCAATCGCCCGCCCTTGCGCGCAACGGTCACGACAACGTCTGGTGACAGCGTGTACCGGCCTGCCAGCCGGTCCAGTAGTTTCGGGTCGAGGGATATCTCTGTGTGGACCGGAAGGGGCTTGCGGGCCGGGAGATCCGTGTAAGGTGTATAGCCCTCCCATTCGATCGGAGTGAAGGTGTTTCGCAGCAATTTCTCCAGCAATTCCTTGAAGATGCCCTCGCCGTTGGAGCTGTTGGTCATGATGACGATGCCGGCTTTGCGCTTATCGAAGATCACCGTGTAGTTGCGGAACCCCTCGTCGTGCCCTTCTTTGAAGAAGGCCCGTCCGTAAGGACTCCAATACAGTCCCCAACCGAGCCCGTAGCTCAACCGAATGCTCTTGTTCTTGTCGGTAGTGGACGTCGTCAGCGTCGGAAACTGACGTTCCGACAATATCTCTATCTGGGGACTCAGCATCAGTTCCCTCGCTGAGTTGCCGAGGCCCTTTCCGGTCGCCACGGCTTGCATGAATCGCGTAAAATCTCGAAGACTCGTTTGCATGGAACCGGCAGCCTGTGCGGACTTTCGCTGCTGGTGGCCCAAAGAACGTCCCCACTCGTCGTAACCGTTTCCGTAGTCGTTCTCAAATCGTCCCTCGGAGACCATACTGGTCCGCGACATGCCAAGGGGCCGAAACACCCGGTCTCGCATTAGCTCCTCCAGGGGTGTCCTGGTAATGGTCTCAACGACCATCTGCAAAAGCTGAATTCCCTCGCCCGAGTATGCGTATCTTGATCCTGGCTCGAAATTGATATTCAACTTTCGGTTCTTATTGAGCCATCGCAAATTTGGGAAACCGCTCGTGTGACTGAGCAACATTCGAGCCGTCAGCTTTTTGTGACGGCTGTCGGCGCCCAGATCGCGATACTCGGCATAGTCTGCAAGTGGCTTTGGCAGGTATTCATGCACCGGCTTGTCCAGATCCAGCTTCCGGTCCCTGACGAGTTGCATCACAAGGTAGCTGAAAGCCACTTTGCTGAATGAGGCGCCCGCCAGCACGGTGTCCTCTGTCAAGGGCAGCTTCTTCTCGACATCGCGGAATCCGTATGCCTTCGAGAAGGTGACGTTTCCCCGCTCAAGGATGGCCACCGCGACCCCGGTGACTTCAGCCGCGCGCATTAGGCGCATAACCGTTCGATCAATTTCTTCAGGCGAGATTGTGCTCCCGTCCAGCCGCGTCAGTGAAGGCGCAGGGGCCGCGAGCAGTGAGCAGCCTAGCGCCAACGTCGCCCACGACGCGGCTACTAATTTGCGTGTGTTTACAGGCTCCACAGATCGACCTTTGTGACCCTCTCAGCACGGCGAGCGCAACCGGCGAGCGGAACCGACTAGCGCGCTGCCCGCGCTGGTTCCCGGACTTCCCGGCGTTCTACCGACACCGGTTTCCACACCAGAAAGCCCGCCAGCAGACTCGCCGCCGCAAGCCATGCCCACGCAGCCAGCAGCCCATGGTTGATCAGTAGCCCCGCGATCGCCGGAGCAGCGATGCTGGCCAGAGCCTGCAGCGATTGCGTCAACCCAAGTACTCCGCCCTGTTCATCCGGCCGAGCTACCTGGCTGATCAAGCTGGTCAGCGCTGGCCGCAACACACCGGTGGAAACTGACACAATCGCCGCAACACCCAGCAGCATGGGAACTCCATAAGTCCACCCAAGCAAA
>JACMLA010000815.1 GCA_014379815.1 Bryobacteraceae bacterium
CCGATGGTGGTCCGATAGAAAAATGCACCTCGGGCTAAGGTGCTGTTGACCGCAACAGCGCTCATGAAGGCCTCCTCGTCGACACTGACTCAGGTAATGCAGATTGTGAAAGCACCGGATGACAGACTACGCTGTCGGCGGCAGGCATTCGGGATGGTCTCGGCAGCCGCCGTGTGCACCGATTGTAACGCGTGAATGGGGTTGCCTCATGCATTGCAAGCAGGCCAGGACCTTCAAAGGCTTAGCTGAAGGGCACTCACTGAATAACAGGTCCTGATGCCTGTGTTTTGGATGCCTGGAAAGGTCGCCCTGATTGCTACTCACAGAACCTATTTAGTAGGAAATCCACACTTAGAAGCTTACAGACCGGACTGCATAACCGATTGCTACTAGCTGGAGAACTGCGCCGCTCCGGTTGCCGCGGTCCAGCACGTAAAATGGAAGAGTGCGCATTGCCACTGCAGCTGACCACGCCGGTTTCGAACTGAAGAACAGCCTGGCGGACTTCATCCGGAGTCTGGGACATGAAGTCGTAGACCTGGGTGCACTCACTTACGATGCTTCCGATGACTATCCTGATTTTTCCCGTAGTCTGGGAACTGCCATTCAGAATGGGGAGGCAGACCGGGGCATTCTGATTTGCGGCAGCGGGGTTGGGGCATCGGTGGCTGCGAATAAGATGCGGGGTGTACGCGCCGGTCTGTGTCATGACAGCTACTCCGCACATCAAGGCGTGGAACACGATGACATGAATGTACTGGTGCTTGGATCGCGCATTATCGGGCCGGAACTGGCTCATGATCTGGTTCGCTCGTATCTGGGAGCGACGTTCTCCGGAGAGGAACGGCACCGCCGCCGACTGGTCAAAGTGATGGCCATCGAGGCCAGCCAGAATGCGACTCAGAGCAAGTAGACCGTGTTACCCTAAGAGGGTCCGTTACTTTTCTCCCCGGCAGTTTCACACACCTTGAAAATTGGCTTTGTAAGTCTCGGTTGCCCTAAAAATCTCGTGGATACCGAGGTCATGATGGGGCAGCTCGTCCATGGCGGTCACCAGCTAACGGCACATCCGGAAGAAGCGGATGTGATTGTCGTCAACACCTGCAGCTTTATCGATCCGGCCAAGCAGGAATCGATTGACACCATCCTCGAGATGTCGGAGCACAAGAAGACCGGAAAGGCTCAGAGGCTGATCGTCGCCGGCTGTCTGGTGGAACGCTATCGCGGGGATATTCGCAAAGACTTGCCGGAAGTGGATGCCATCGTAGGGACGAACGAACTCGGCCGCATTGTCGCGCTCTGCGAAGGCAATGCGGAGATCCCGGCGAGCATGCCGGAACCGTATCTGTATCACGACCTCACGCCGAGGGTGTTCTCCACGCCGCGGCATTTCGCCTATATCAAGATCTCAGAAGGCTGCGACCATCCGTGTTCGTTTTGTGTGATTCCGCAATACCGCGGGGCGAACCGGAGCCGGCGACCGGAGTCGGTTGTCTCCGAAGCTACCCGGATGTTTGCCCAGGGAGTGCGCGAGATTAATCTGATCGGCCAGGATACAACGGCCTTTGCTGAGGACCTTGAAATTCGGGATGGCCTCGCACATCTTCTGGCGCGACTTGCGGGAATCGAGACGCCGCAGCCGAAGTGGGTCCGCTTTCTGTATGCATATCCGAATCGGGTGACGTCCCGGCTTCTGGAGACGATTGCCGCACACGACAATCTGGTGAAGTATATCGACATGCCTTTGCAGCATGCGTCGGCTTCGGTACTGAAGCGGATGAAGCGCGGGGCGTCCGGGGACATCTTCCTGAAGCTGCTGGAGAAGGTGAGGGCCACGATTCCGGGGGTCACCATCCGGACCAGCTTTATTGTTGGATTTCCGGGAGAGACGAAGGCGGATTTCGAAGAACTGTGCCAGTTTGCTGAGGCTGCGCAATTCGACCGCATGGGTGTCTTCAGCTATTCCGACGAAGACACTTCGCAAAGCTATCACCTCGATGGCAAAGTGGACGCGCGAACGATTTACGACCGGAAGCGCCGTCTGATGTCGATTCAGAGGCGCATTTCGAAGAAGAAGAACAGAGCTCTGGTGGGCCGCGAGTTTGCTGTGCTGGTCGAGGGCCGCTCGGCTGAGACAGATTTGTTGTGGGAGTGCCGCTCGCAAGGCCAGGCCCCGGAGATCGACGGCACCTGCTATATCAATGATGTCGAGGGAGATGAGTTGCAGTCGGGACAGCTGCGGATGCTGCGGGTGACGGAAGCTCACGACTACGACCTGGTCGGCACCGCTCTGCCTGTTATCCTGGCCTCCGCTCCGGCGCCAGCGACTGCCGGACTGTTTCCTATGTTTTCGGCGCACCAGCCTGAACGCCCTCTGCACGCATGAAAACGGTCCGCTGTCCGATCTGCCGCAAGTCAGTTGGTTTTACCGATCCTGAGATGCCGTTCTGCAGCGAGCGCTGCCGGATGACGGATCTTGGGAACTGGGCATCGGAAAAGTATGTGATCGCTACACCTGTGGACCCTTCTGAAATTGAGTCCACAGAGTTGAACGATGACGAACACGGGGCATGACGGCGGGACGAGCTACCGCCCGGGTACTAGCGACTTGGTTCGGATGCGGTTACTTCCCGTGGGGCCCGGGCACTGTGGGCTCTGCGGCAGCCCTTGCCATTGCAATTGCTGCGACCAGGACCGGTAACGTTCCACCGTGGTGGTTTGGCGTTTTTGCCATCGCCACCGTGCCCGTATGCATCTGGGCTTGTGGCATGGAAGCCGACACCAGCGGGCGCAAGGATCCGGGCCACATTGTCCTCGATGAAGTGATCGGACAGTGGATCACGCTCGCCCCGGCGGCGACGCTGGATACGCGTTCTGCGCTGATCGCATTTGCTTTGTTCCGCGTGCTGGATATCACCAAACCTCAGCCAGCACGTCGTTTTGAAGCATTGCCTTCTGGTATCGGTATCATGGCAGATGACGTCATGGCAGGCATCTATGGTGCGTTAGTCATGGCTTTAATTCGCTTTACCAGCATCTGAAAGTAAGTGATCCGCGCATGGCGAAACGGCAAACACAGGATAACGACGCTCAGATACTGCAGGTGTCTCCACCGGCAGCGATTCCCGGCGGGGAATTTCAAATTCGAGGCCGCAATCTCGGCGGAGGTCCCGTTCGTGCGCAAGTACGGATTGGAGAACTGGACGCGCCGGTAATCATAGGGTCGAAAGACCTGGTGATTGCCCGTGTGCCGGAAGGGGCACCAGGCGGCGATCTGGTGGTCGGCGACAGCGCACCGTGGTCCTGCGATATTGGGATTCAGATCGCGGATGGACTGCACCCGGTTGGCAATCCGGCTGTCGATATCCAGAACAACATCTACGCCACATTCAGCGGGTCGCGGGGCCAGAAGACACCTGTCTCGGTCTATAAACTGGACACGACGTATAGCGTTCGTCCCTTTGTCACGGACCTGATGAACGCAAGCGGACTGGCCTTCGACCGTGCAGGGACCCTGTACATTTCCAGCCGGCACGACGGCATTGTGTACGAGTCGAGCCCTACCGGAGCTCTGACCGTTTTCGTGGAAGGCATGGGTATCGCGACCGGTATCGCTTTCGATGACCAGGAAAATCTGTATGTCGGGGATCGCAGCGGCACTGTATTCAAGATCAGCCGCGACCGGCAGATTTATGTCTTCGCGACGCTCGAGGCTTCGATAGCGGCGTACCACCTCGCATTCGGGCCGGAAGGTTATCTCTACACCACTGGTCCTACCACTTCCAGCTTCGACGCGGTCTGGCGCGTGTCACCGGAGGGCGAGGTGGAAGTCTTCTACCGGGGTCTTGGCCGACCGCAAGGTTTGGCGTTTGACGCGGAAGGCCGTTTGTATGTCGCCGGATCGCTTGCCGGCAGACGTGGAGTTGTTCGCATCGATTCCGATCGGAAGGCCGAACTGTTTCTCTCCGGTCCCAACATCGTTGGTATTGCGTTTACGCCGTCGCGTTCGATGCTGGTCGCCACCTCCAATTCGCTCTACCGGGTGGATGTGAACATTGCCGGCAGGCCTATCTGGTGAATCTGCTGAATGCAGAGATTCTGGCGGTTGGCTCTGAGCTTCTCACGCCGTCGAAGACGGATACGAACTCGCTCTGGTTAACCTCGCAGCTGAATATCCTTGGCGTCGAAGTTGTCGCGAAATCCATCATTGGCGATGACCGGCAGCGCTTGTCCGAGGCGGTTCGCGCGGCTTCGAGCAGGTCACGTTTCGTTTTCATCACCGGGGGTCTGGGACCCACTGAAGATGACGTCACGCGGGACGCGGTTGCGATCGCTTTGGATCGAGGCCAGGATTTCCGGCAGGAACTTCTGGACCAGGTAGCGGCGAGATTTCGCCGGATTAACCGGCCCATGGCAGATATCAATCGTCGTCAGGCCATGCTCATCGAAGGGGCAGAGGCGATGGAGAACGATCGTGGCACAGCGCCGGGTCAGTGGATTCAGGCGGAGAACAGCCAGATTGTTCTGCTCCCTGGACCGCCGCGTGAGATGCGCGCGATGTTTGAGTTGCAGTGTCTCCCGCGACTGCTAAAGCTGCTGCCGGAAGCAGCGATACGGACCCGCCTGTACCGGGTGGCTGGCATGGGCGAATCCGACCTCGACGCTCTGATCGCTCCGGTGTACACGCAGTATGAGAATCCTGTGACCACCATCCTCGCTGCACCAGGTGATGTGCAGATTCATCTGCGCGCGCGTTGCCAGACCGCAGAAGAAGCAGAGACGCTTCTTGCCGAACTTGGCAGCCGGATAGAAGCGCTGCTCGGTATCCGCATCTACTCGGCGGATGGAGCATCTCTGGAAGAGGTAGTTGGCAGACTTCTGATCAGCCGGTCCGAGACCATCG
>JACMLA010000816.1 GCA_014379815.1 Bryobacteraceae bacterium
CAATTGGCTGAGTCTCCACGCGAACCACGTCCTGCAAAAGGTCGCCGGCCATTCTCTGCGCAAAGGCTTTGAGGGCCAGACGTTGTAGTGCGCTGGCGCGCTGATCGAGGATGACTACCGACTTCACAGGATAGGCATTGCCATTGACGTTGCCAAGAGTGCTGTTCGCCTTCACGACACCGACCACGGAAAGCCCGTCAAGGTTTACTCCCTGGAAGTCGCCGCTGGTAACGTGCCAGCCGAAGACCGCCAGATTGCCAACGAGGTCGACTTCCGAGTTGGCAAAGCAAGGTCCGGTGTAGACGTCAGCGGTCCGGGCTTCGATATATTCGCCCCGAATCTGAGTTCTGTTTTGCAGACCGGCCGCCATCAGCGAACCGGCGAGGGAAAGGGATAAAACAAGTTTCTTCATTCGTTTCTCGAGCCTCCAGACACTTTAAGCCTTATGGTAACGCCTAAGCTGCGACTTTGGAGCTGGCGAGTGAATCAGGCACCCTGCAGAATCAGATCGAAGCGTTTGCTGGTCTCTTCCAGATAGGGACGACCCCGGCCCTTCACACCGAGTTCCACGGTTGCATAGCCCTTGTACCCGATCTCAATAAGCGCCCGGTGAATGGCTTTCCAGTCAATCTCGCCTTCTCGTAGATCGACCCACTCCGCGGTAGCTCGCTTTGGAAAACGGAAGTCTTTCAGGTGCAACTTGGCGATGCGGCTGCCGAGGGTGGTAATCCAGTCCTGAGGGTAACCGTAGAGCACAACGTTACCTACGTCAAAGTAAGCCTTCAGCCACGGACTCTGAAAATCGTCGACGTACCGGGCCATTTCCAGTGGGCTGAGCAGAAATTTATTCCAGACCTCCTCGACCGCGATCACGACTTTCAGCTCTTCTGCGAGGGGTAGCAGTTTGCGGATTTGCGTTTGCGACCGCGTCCAGGCGTCTTTGTAACTCGTTTCCGGATTGACGACAGCAGGCACGAGCAGAACAGTATCGGCGCCCCAGAACTTTGCGTTACGAAGACTGGTCTCCATGCCTTTTATGCTTTGTGCTACGACCTGAGGATCTGCCGAAGAGAGCGGGAATTTCCAGTGCGCTTCATTCATCACCGAATGAATCCGCAAGCCTGTACTCTCGGCCGCCGCCTTCATTTCCTCGGCGCGTTTGGGATCGTCTTCGGTGTGGCACTCGACGGCTTCGAATCCGACATCCCGTCCCATCTGGAAGCGGTCCCGGATCGACAGCTTGTCGTCCTTCGGGAGCATGCTTTCGAGAACCGCTTTCCGAATCGGCAGTTTCGTTCCCTGTGCCTCTGCAAACGTTGCTGCGACTCCGGCCGCAGCCGCGACTGTGGTGAACTGTCTTCGATTCATACCTGCCTTGTAAGCTTCTGCAAATCCCGCAGCAGCCGCGGAACAGCTACCAGCGGGTCCTCTTTCTCTTCGTATTCGACCGCGAGGTAACCTCTGTAGCCGCCTTGTCGCAACATGCCAACCAGCCTCGGCCAGTCGGCAGCTACATCTTTGCCCTGCGCGTCCTTCAGATTCTCTTTGAACTGCACGTTGACCGCGTAGGGCACAAGTTTCTGAATCTGAGGATAGGCATCGCGAACGAAGTTGCCGGTATCGAGATTGACTCCAAGCCAGGGTGAATCGACGCCTTTGAGAATGCTCAGGATCGTATCGGCTTTTTCGGTGATGCCACCGTGATTTTCGATACCGAGCGTGATGCCCTTAGATCCTGCGTACTTCGCAGAATCCCGAAGCATCTCCGTTACCCAGCCGGCAGCTTCGGACTCGTTCGACGTTTTTGGAACGGTGCCACCGAAGATCCGCACGTGTCCTGCTCCAAGTTTTCCGGCGGTGTCAATCCATTGCCTGAGTTCGGCAGCCTGCTTGTCGCGCTCCGGGCCCGCCGGTTTACAGAGATCCGTGCGTACGGAAATGCTGTAGATTTCAACCGCGCTCCGGTAAGCCAGACGGCGCAGAGGCAGGAGAAACTCGTCTTGCGTTGACGGGAACCAGTAGACAGTCATGTCGAGACCGTCGACATCGAGATCCACCGCCAGCCGGACGATGTCCTCGTAGCTCATGGTCTTCGCCTTCAGAGCTTCCCGGAAAGAGTAGGCACAGATAGCAGTTCGGAGCCTGGCCTTACCTGCACCGCTTGTCGCACCCGATGCGTGAGAGCCCGCCAGAAGTACAGCAGGCGCAACGGTCAGCAAGTCGCGGCGTGTCATAGTTCCTTAATCCGGATATTGCGGAACTCGACGGGGTCGTTATGACCGAGGAAGCCAACACGTCCCGAAGTGCGTTGCAGTCCCGGATGCTTCTTCAGCACCTCAGGATCTTTGACGGTGCTGATATCAGCATCGAGGATCGTCTTCCCGTTGAGTGAAACGCGGATCTTCGAGCCTTCCGCGACGATCTCCTGTTCATTCCATGAACCTGCAGGCCGAAGGTTGTCGGAGGCTGCCGGGAACACGTTATAGAGCGAGCCGTTTTTCTGCCACGGCTGGAGCAACCCTTTATATTTCTGGTGATCGTGGTCCAGAATCTGGATCTCCATGCCGCTATAGGCAACATCTCCGGAGAGAGGTGCGCGCAGCCCGATTCCATTGTTGCCGCCTGGTGGCAGCTTGAACTCGAATCGAAGAACGAAATTGGCGAAGTCGCGTTCCGACAGCAGATTCCCGCCACCCTTATTGGCACAAACGATAGCGCCGTCTTTTACCTGATAACCATCGCCCTTCTTGTTGACGAGGGTCCATCCGGACAAGTCTTTTCCATTAAACAGAGGCGTGAAGCCTTTCTCCGCGCCTGTGCAGATTAGAGCAAGCGCAAGAGATACAACGAGCAATCTCATGAGCTAGGCGACCTTCTGGAGCTTGGTAATTCGTCCGACTTCCACCCACTCGGCTACGAAGATATTGCCTTTGTGGTCGAAGCAGGCTCCATGGGGACAGATAAACTGACCCGGGACGAACTCTGTCCGTTCTTTGGTCCGGAGACTCCGCGCCTGTTTCGCATCACTGGCCCGTCCTAGCGTGGCGACGAGTTTATTCTGCTCATCGAGCACGGCTATGCTGGCATCCAGATCGGGAATCACTACCTTGCCCTTGCGCACACTGAAGTGGCAGGGTGCCGTGAGTTTGTCATCGGAACTAAACCCAAGATGCTTTCCATCAAGCGAGAAGTGCTGCAGGCGCTTGTTGCTTCGATCCGCAGCGGTCAGAACCGGCTCTTTGCCGCGCGTGTCCACCATGATGCCGTGGGGACAATCCAGCTGGCCGGGAGCTGAGCCTTTGCCTCCAAAGGTGCGGATGTACTCGCCTTTGGAGTTGTATTGATTCACGTAACTGGAGCCGTAGCCATCGCCAACGTAGACATCGCCGCCTGGTGCGATCGCAAGGTTTGTCGGACTGTACTTCGGCTTCTTACCGTCTGCGTCCGGCTTGTATTGTTCTGCTTTATCGGGGTATCCGATTGTCCAGACCTCTTCGCCTGTAAGAGTGGTCTTTACTACCAGAGCTCGTTTGGTGTCACACAGGTACAGATATTCCGTGCTTCCTTCTTTGCGAAGCTGGAGGCCGTGCGCGCCGCCTTTAAACTCTTTTCCCCAGCTTCTGACGAACTTCCCTTTCTCATCGAACACCACCATTGTGTCCTGCTTTTCGCTGGTGCTGTGGACCGTATGGTGGACGTAGATGTGACCCTGGGAGTCCTCCACAACGCCATGCGTGTTTCCGTACTTCAGACCAGCCGGCAACTCGCCCCAGTCGTGGATCATCTCGAACTTCCACGCACCTTCGCCAGTCACAGGGCGGCGGGAACCGGATTTATCCGCGGCATTTAGGATCAAAGGACCCGTGGCTGCCGTAGCCGCGGCCTTCAGGAAAGTACGACGAGATGACTGCTCCATGGTCTGTCAGTTTATCCGATTCATGCGATGATCCGGAAGAGTGACTCACGCGCGCGCGAACAGATTTGCCCTGATATGTTGTTTACTGTTCTTCCTGACAGGTGTTGTCTGGGTCTGGAGGCCGGGTATTCAAGCAGACGAAGCACTGTTTGGAGCCGGCATTTACAAGCCCTTCTGGGATTCTGACGCGAAGGTTCGCGTCTTTGGACACGACTATTCCCTGATGGTCATGAGTTATGTGGGCACCCTGAAGGCACGCATCTGGTCACCTGTTTTTCGCTTTTTGGGTGTGAGTGCAGGCACCATTCGGATTCCTGCGTTAGTGATAGGAACCCTGAGTGTCTGGTGGTTCTACCGTTTGCTGCTTCGCA
>JACMLA010000817.1 GCA_014379815.1 Bryobacteraceae bacterium
CATCAGCTGCCACAGCAAGCCCGGAATCCGGTGCTTTCCCTCCGAGGTAGCTGATGAAAAGAATTGTTCCATTGGGCGATACCTTCGCGACAAACGCATCGTTGTCACCGGCGCGGGAGTTCTGAAAGACAGTACCTGTAGACAGATCGATTGAAGTAGTGTCGCCCGAGATATATGCGTTGCCCGCGGCGTCCACGGCCACCCCGGAAACCGACTCCTGACCCGATCTCCCCACATAGGTCGCATACTGAATCACCGGATCGATCACCACTTCACGAGAGCGATCAAATTTCCCAAGAGCAAACTGCACACGGTTGCTGGCCGTCACCCGATAGCTCGCCTCGACTGGTTTCCTGACTCCGGCTATCGTCTGATACACGCGAGGCCGAAGCTGGCGAATTGTCGCGCCACCCGCAACGATGTCGAGATCTCCACTGGCATTGGTGGTGACTCGCTTCGCTCCTTCGAATTCCACTTCAATCTTGCGCTTATCCGCACCCGCCGACAACACCACATCATATTCGAGCTTGCCGCCGGCGCCGTAGTACACCAGATCCACGCCCGGATATACATCCCGGTATCGGACTCTGCCAAAATGCCTCACCCCGGTTCGCCATTGTGACGGATCTTTGCCGATGAAGTAATTGCTAACACTCGGCAACGGGTCCAACGCTTCGAACGTGCCTCGTGCAGCGCCGGGAAGCGTGACCTTCACCGCTGTCGCGCCTTCGCCGCGTGGAAGCAAAACCGCGCCTTCAGGACCCAGATGAACCGCGCCATCCGGCGTTCGGGCCACATATCCGGATCCTGCGGCATTCTCTTCAAACACCAGGGGTAAAACGGCTTGCTCAGGAGTGAACTGTGCAGCAGGTTTACGAAGAGGAGCGGCCGGAATACCTGCGGCTTCCAGCCATGCGGAAGCACAGAGCAGAGCTGTTAACAGCGTTACAGCCTTCATGTCTATGCCGGTTAGCATAACATGCACCCGGGCATGCCACGCCCTCAGATACCCTGAGGCAAATCATCCCAGTAAAGCAGCTGCTGCATCGTCCAGAAACCAGGACGCACGACGAGAATGGTGAGCGATAATTTGCGCAGGAACCTGAAGCGGCGTGTACTGATCGTGTATCACTTTGCGCATTGTTTCCGCCTTATCCGCTCCACTCACCAGAACTGCCGCGTGCCTTGCAGAGAGAAGAACTCCAGGCAACAGAGTAATTCGCCATTGCTTCATCTTCTCTGCATGCACGGCGGCTACAATGCTGTCGCGGTTTTCAATCAGCGGCTCCCCAGGAAACAGACTTGCTGTATGCCCATCTGGTCCTACGCCAAGGTGCACCACGTCGAAGTGTGGCATCTCACCCGGTTCGAGCATGAAGACCTCCCGGATCTCTTCCTCATATCGTCGCGCAGCGATATCGGGCGGAAGTTCGGCATGAATCCGGTGCACGTTTCGTTGCGGGATTCTTGCCGGCCGGATCAGGAACTCTTCCGTCATAGCGTAGTTGCTGTCCGGGTGCGTGGGAGGCACGCCTCGTTCATCTACCCAGAAAACCTGGACACGGCTCCAGTCAAATCCTGACCGAACCATGTATCCGAACATGATCTTCGGCGTCGATCCGCCTGACAGCGCCAGCGTGCCGCTGCCCCCGCCTGCCATTCCTGTTTCCAGCACGGAAACGATATGAGTCGCACAAGCTTCCGCGGTTGCTTCGGCTGTAGGATACGCCTTCCAGTGCGCGCTCACCGTGCTCCTCGCATCAGCATTGCCAGACCCAGAACATCATCGAAAAGCGGATCACGGCCGGGCACTGCCAGTTCCTGACGGAGTGCATATTCATCGCCTGCATCCGGAAAGACAGTGACCTCGGCGGCTTTGCCATTTATGCTGGTTTCCGCAGTATTGCGGTCCGTTATTCCAATCGTGGCATCAACGTCTATTCCGATCAAAGACACGTGGACGACCCGGGCATACTCCGGCCCTACACCCGGCGCGACGTTTATCGGTACACCTGCCCCGAGCACATGCATGAACCACCCGGCAAGATAATAAATTGACGAAGGCTCTTCACTGCCGTGGTACATCAGCCTGACTTCGGTAAGGTCGTATACGCGCCTGCACAGCACTGAGTCCTCGAAAATTCGCGCGATTGCCTGCCTCCACGGTGTGAGGCGCGACCACATCAGATCCGCACGGCGTTTACTTCCCGGCAGGCCAGACAGAAAATCGAGCACGCCAGCCGGCTCAGACATGCGGCAGGAGTCTACGATCAGTTTGTCAGTCAAAGGGAGCAGCGATTTGAAATCCGGTAATGCCCAGAGACTTTCGCCGGGGCAGAAAAGAATGGAGGGCAAGTCAGGAACTATCAACGCGCGAACGACCGTCGCCACGTCCAGCAGGCTGCTGGGCGATGCGATGATCTCGACCTGCTCGCAGCAAATTTGCTGCCGCCCGCCGAACGGCATCCAGCACTGCGCGAACACCCGCGCCTCCAGCACCTGCTCCGCACACTGCCGTACGCGCACGACAATCACGCGGCCTGGATTTTCGTGCATCAGACCCGCAACGGTCTCGCCTATGACATTCGCATCCTGCGCCTCGTCCGCCACCACGACCAGCGTCATCGCACAGGCGCGCAACACGCCGTTGGCATCCTGTTTGCCCAGATCCCGCCAGAGTCCGCGGAGTTCCTTTAAAAGCCGTTCCGGTTCAACCGATGCGCTGATCATGGCTGTCTCCATGTATGTCCGTTCTTCGCGAGCAATTCGTCGGCTCCGGCCGGACCCCACGATCCTGATTCGTAGTTTGGAAACTCGGCAGGATGCTTTGCGCGATAGTCAAGAATCGGTTGCACTGCCGCCCAGCTTGCCTCCACCATGTCTTGTCTGGTGTAAAGCGTCGCGTCCCCAACCATCGCATCCACCAGCAGCGTCTCGTAAGCCGAAGGGCTCCGAGTACCAAAGCTGGAACCGTAATTAAAATCCATCGACACAGGCCGCAGACGCATGCCTTCGCCTGGATTCTTCGAAAGAAAACGGAGTGAGATTCCCTCCTCCGGCTGAATACGGATGATTAGCAGATTGGGACGCGCATCGGTCTGCGACTCTTCTCCGGTTTTTGCGAAAGGAGAGTGCGGAGCCGGATTGAAAAAGATCGCAATATCGGTCACGCGCTTCGGCATTCGCTTACCGCTTCGGATGTAAAACGGTACTCCTGCCCAGCGCCAGTTATCCACGTAAAAAGATACTGCCGAGTAAGTATCGGTCTGGGAGCCTGCATCCACCCCCTGCTCCTGCCGGAACCCTGGAAGGTCTTCGTTGCCAACTCGTGCGGGCCCGTACTGGCCAGCCACGCTGATCCGGGGAACCTGCTCCATGGTTGGGATACGGATGGAACGCAGGACCTTGGCCCTTTCGTCGCGCACCGTTTTCGGTTCGAATACGGAAGGCGGCTCCATAGCAATCGTCGACATAACCTGCAGCAGATGATTCTGGATCATGTCCCGCAGAGCGCCTGCCTCCTGATAGTAGGAACCACGCCCTTCAACACCAATCGACTCTGAAGCCGTAATCTGCACATGGTTGATATAGCGGCGATTCCAGAGCGGTTCGAAAATTCCATTGCCGAACCGAAAAGCCAGCACGTTCTGCACTGTCTCTTTACCAAGATAATGGTCAATGCGATAGATAGCC
>JACMLA010000818.1 GCA_014379815.1 Bryobacteraceae bacterium
ATTGCTTGCTTAAATTCTTCATCCGTAAGCAACCCTTTTGTATGCATGTCCGCGAGGCGTTCTAGTCTCTCAGTCAGATCCCTGGTCGATTCTTTTGCTAAGGCCGAGGTTGGAAGTTCGCTGATGGCCCTGCTCAGGTCCGATTCCGCCGCGCTCCTGGATGAGGCTTCCAACTCATCCAGCACCAACTTCTCTAAGTTGAAGTTAGACTCCACCGTGTGCCAGCCGTATTGACCAAACATCGGCTTCCCAAACCCAGCAAAACTCATCTTCAGTTCGGCAATGCATGTTCCAGGGTTATCTGCCCTAAGGTAAAGGGAAGCGGCATCTACTCGGAAGGATTCCCAGGTCATCGTCCATCCCGTGTAGGCAGACGTATACGCCTTCAGGTGGTTCGTAGAGCCGAATCGACGCGCCCACCGTCAAAGGCAAATGTAGCTGTGTAGCTGCCCTTGTCCATCACTGTCGGACGAAACTTCCGGTCAGCAAATACTTTTAGTGCAGACGACCACACCAGTGGACACCCGGTAGTCAGGTGCCGAAGGTTCGGAGAGTGGTCGAAGACTTCCACGGCTGATAGCTCAAACTTTGCCACTTGAATCGGTGCCTTGCCATCTCCGCTCCGGATGCTTTGTTTGCCTTTGAAGACCATGGGTGACCCGGGTTGCCAATTGTTAGCCCACAACCGCAAAACACAATCCTGATCGCCGGGCCTGATCTGTTGTCCACTTGCGTCATAAGCTTTGCCACAGAAGGTTACCCTGTAAATCTGGTGCGACGAGGTGTTACGTAGTGTGGCGTTCCACTCGAACCTTGCCTTGCTCATGTTACCGGTGAATTCAACCGAAATCACTCCCGCAAAGCTGCCTTTATCGTGGCTAATCTCCACTGGCACCTTGATAGGCGGCCCTTCGGCAGACACGACGAGGATGAATGCGAGCAGCACCAAAATATTCCTGAGCATTGCGATCTGAATCTACCATATTTAGAAGCACTTGCAGCCACAAAGAGCGCAGATTGTGTCTCTGGGCGGGGCTGGAGAGCTCGGAATTTGTCACGAGCTACGGATGTGACAGGCGTAGTAGTACATTCTCATAATGAGTAAGTACCGGAGACGCAACCGACGTCGCGGTCCCTTTTTATGCCTCTCTCCAGATCTATTCCATGACCGCCGGGCATGACGAAAGCGGATTGACTCTGTATGTAGCCGGACTGCCAGAGCCGTTGCGTCGGTTCATTCGGCCTCCTGTAGCATTATATTTGGAATAGCCATGATTGACGTTACGCAAGCCGTCAGCAACACAACTGCATACTTCACCTCCGTGTTGCCCGTTGAGGATGTGAGGCTGGAAGAGATCGAAACACACGATGGCAACACGTTCGATATTACGTTGAGCGGACTTTTGCCTAAGGCAAAGATGCTGCCGCCTGGAGTGGCCCACCCTGCAACGCTCGCGAGCCTGTTCAAAAATGATTACGAGCGGGTCTACAAGCGATTTGAGGTTGATGCCGTTGATGGGAGAGTCAAGTCGATGAAGATTCGTCAGATCTGATGAACGAGGATGTCTCGTTCTTGTTAAAGCACCGCCGCAACGGTGCCCTCATAGACGCCAACCTTCTGCTGGTTTATGTGGTCGGTAAGACCGACAAGAGCTGGTTATCGAGGCTTCAGCACACCAAACAGTATGAGCAGGATTTTCCTTTGATCGAAGCAACTATCGAATTTTTCCCGAGAATTTACACGACTCCCAATATTCTTACGGAAACGAGTAATTTAGGGAAAAAGGTGGGTGAGCAGTTCTTCAGGACGTTGGGCCGTGTAATCTCAGTTCTTGACGAGCGATATTGCGTGAGCCGGGAAGCGGCTGCGGATCGCCACTTCTGCAAACTCGGCCTGACTGACGCTGGTCTGCTGGCTATCGCGGATCAGATGCTGGTAGTGACCACAGATTTCACGCTCTTCAGGATGCTTAGGGCGCAGAACCTCGATGCTGTGAACTTCAACCACCTGAGGCCGTTTGGTTGGGCGGGAATGAAGTTGTTCTTGGCTTAAATCCGGAGCTTGAATGCCCTTCTTCCCGTTTCCCGCCCGCTCCGGTGGTGATAGCATTCCAGGGTGACGCGAGTGACGCATGTCCTGCTGGCCGGGCTCGTTTCCGTCTGTATCCTCGCAGGGCAACCCAGCCCGGGCGCGGGCACCATTGAAGGCCATGTCTTCAACTCGCTCACCAGCGTGCCCGTCCGCAAGGCAACGGTCAGGCTGACGGCGCCTCAAATTGGGTTGACCGCCGAGACCGACAGCGAGGGCAAGTTCCAGTTCACCGGCCTCCCGCCCGGTGCCTACCAGCTCTCTGCAAGCCGGTCCGGATTCCTCGAACGCCCAGTTCGCCGTCCCATCGCCCTCGGCCCGGAGGCTCATGTCACCGATGCCGAGATCCGCCTGCCGCCTCAAGGCGTAATCACCGGCCGTATCCTCGACCTCGATGGCGACCCGGCGGATGCCGTCCGCGTATTGGCGTTCAGGCAGGTCTATCGGAATGGCAGGCAGCAGTGGGACCGGCTCAATATCGTTTCTCTCACAAATAGTACCGGTGAGTATCGTTTTGCCGACCTCAAACCGGGGCGCTACCTCGTGCAAGCCCATAACTTCCGGCCGGGTGTCGATAACCGGTACGGCAAAACAGGCGAGCCAAGGGAAGTTTACATCCCTGTTTACTATCCAAATGCACCCTGGGAACAGTCAGCCCTGCCCGTCGATGTGGGTGCAGGAGCGGACGTTCGGGGGATCGACATCCAGCTCGTCAAGCAGGCCCGGCCACCTTCCGTTCACGTCAGGGGAAAAGTAATCGGTGCACAGCCGGGTTCGGAGATCTCTGTCACCCTCGTGTCGTTGGACGGCCTATCTTATGGCGGAAACGCCATGGCGAGACCGCCGGACTACAATTTTGACCTAAGTGTCTCGCTCGGCCAATACAGGATGATTGCCAACGTCTACTCCGGCGGTGAGGAGGCTTATGCGACCGGCAGCGTGACGGTCCCTGGGGACGTCAACGACATGGTTGTGACAATGACCCCGGCGCCCCGTCTCACTGGCCGCCTTAGCGTAGCCGAAAGCAAGCGGCAGTTGAACCTCCGCGATGTGAGAGTAACTCTGGTACCCCAGTTCATTTACCCTGGCAACCCACCGGAAGCCGTTTCCGACGCTGCGGGAAACCTTACCTTCGCCAGTCCCGTGCGCCCGGGCCGATACACGATCGCCGTGAACGTGCGTTCGATCCCCGATGGTTACTTCGTTCAAAAGGTGAACCTGGGCGGAGAAGAAGTTGCGATGAATGACGTCGAGATTCATGCCTCCGCACAGCTTGAAATTGTGCTCGGCAACACGGCCGGCAAGATTACGGGCTTAGCAACGGATGCCGACGGCAGACTATTTTCGCGTTCGAACGTTACGTTGATTCCGCTGGAGGGAAAGTCGCCTCCACAAAGTCAGCCGGTGGGTGACGACGGAGCTTTCCAGTTCACCGCACTGGCGCCGGGAAAGTACAAAATTTTCGCCTGGGAACTTTTGGATGATGCCCTGTGGCAGGATCCGGAGTATTGCAGGAAATACGACGACCGAGCGAAAGAAGTCACGATCGCTCCTCGCGAAACAGCGGATGTTCAGGTGCAGATGATCACGACGGAGGAGATGAAATGTAAGCGTCCGGTGTTGGCCGTCTTGAAAGATCAGGCGACTTGGAGTTTGGCGAGGCGCTCGTATCGGAAGTGATCGCGAATATTGCTGAGGAAGAATCGTCCGCGGGA
>JACMLA010000819.1 GCA_014379815.1 Bryobacteraceae bacterium
CGATACTGTGAGCCGCCCTGTTGCATCCCAAAGGTGTCGAGCATGGCCGCGGCACTTTCGAAAGTGATCCTCGGCGTCTTCTGGCGAATCGCCATCGTGGCGAGGAAGATCGGCACAAGCCGGTCCTGGCCCCACGGTAACCCGTAACTCGGGTGCCCCGTTACCTGAAGGACGAACTGCCCGTTTCGACGTTCATGGAGAAGACACCCAGTAGGAGGTCTCCTGACCGGAAGTCCGCACAGCACGAACGGGCGGGCGCTGAAACCGAGATTCTGGCTGTCGGTCTCCCGGTTCTCGCGGACCATCTGGATCGCCTCGACTTGCCGGAGCCTCCGTTTGGAGACGACGAGATTCGGGCACTGGCGCCGAAGCAGATCGCCAGCGTGAGTAAGGTTAGAGTGTTGTGTCTTGTTGGACAAAGCGTCGATCCTCGGCGACAAGCGCCGGTTAGCGACACAGCGGATCGGGCTGTGACAGAACTGTGTCCGAACCCGATCCCATTGACACCTTTAGAGCTGTGCTTCGAGCGAAAGCAGATTCCCTAAGTTGTTAGAATGAAAGAGAAGCAGAAGTAAACGATGGAGCAAATGGGAACCGCGCGCCTTTCTTCTAAGCAGAGGGTCGCAGGTTCGAGTCCTGCCGCGCCTACCAATAAATGAAGTTTTGGTGGGCCTGGATACTCGTCGCAGGCGTGGACGCCTGCCCCACTCTGCAGGAGATTTTCTGAGTGCCTTGTCTGTCGGTAGTTGTCCCCGCGTACAACGAAGAAGCCACCCTAGCTTCCATAACCGAGAAGCTCCTGCTGGTTTCCGAACTGCTGGAGATCGTTATTGTCGATGATTGCTCCAGTGACGGAACCGCTGCTGTGTGTGAAAATCTGGCCCGGAGGGACTCCCGCATCCGGTTTGTCCGGCATCCTGCAAACAAGGGTAAGACTGAGGCTCTGAAGACGGGATTTGCTTTGACCTCCGGTTCGATCGTGATCGTGCAGGATGCCGATCTGGAGTACGACCCGCAGGAAATACCAGCCGTTATCGATCCGATCCTTAAGGGACAGGCAGATGTGGTGTTTGGCTCCCGGTTTCTGGTCCGTAAAGCTGCCCGCGTTCTCTACTTCTATCACTTTCTCGCTAATAAGAGCCTGACGTTTCTCTCCAACGTTCTTACTAACTTGAACATGACGGATGTGGAAACCGGATACAAAGCGTTCCGGGGGGAAATCATTCGCAGCATGGTGATTACCTCCAGCGGATTTGGGTTTGAAATTGAAGTTACTGCGAAGGTCGCCAAGCTCGGCTGTGCGATCTATGAAGTCCCGATCAGCTACTACGGGAGAACCTACGAGCAGGGGAAAAAAATCGGGATGCGCGACGGGATACAGGCGCTATGGCTGATCTTCCGGTACAACTGGTTTTCCAGCCGGGAGAGCTCGTTTCGTCCCGTCGCGGCCCGGCACAAGACGTCAGGGACGTCTTAGGCGTAGGGCAGATTCTTGCCCTGCATGATTCCTTTGAAGTAACCGATTGCGAAAACCTTGCCCTCCAGCGCATACCCTGGCTTGTCGTTGGCTGCGCCGTCCAGAGTTGGTGCGTGATCCGGGCGAAGGGGACCATCGAAACCATTCTGGTGGTAGACCTCCAGCATGCGGGCCATGTCGGTCGAGCCTTCATCATGGAATGTTTCCTCGATGTATTCGCGGTTGCCGCGAATATCCCGGAAATGCACGAAGAAGATTTTTTTCTGCTTCAGCCATTCTTTGGCAAGTGCCTCCACGTCCTCTCCCATTGCGACGAAATTGGCCTGGCAGAAGGTGATTCCGTTCACCGGACTTGGGGCCATATCCATAATGCGGCGGTAATTCTTCGCGCTTGTGACAATTCGGCCAATCCCTCGCAAGGGAGACAACGGAGGATCGTCAGGATGGAGGGCCATTTTAATGTTCGCTTTCTGCGCCTCCGGGATCACTGCTTTCAGGAAATACGAAATGTTATCCCACATTTTGTCTTCGCTGATTTCGCCCCATTTCGTAAGGCCCTGTTTCACTGCTTCCTTGTTATCGAAAACGGTGACGAGGGCTCCACCCCTGCCTTTCGCCGTTGTAGTCGTGCGGTACCAGCTAAGCCCGGCCATGAAGTTATAACAGAGGACTGGAATGCCTACGTTGCTAAGGGCACGAATTGCGCTGATGTAGTTTTCGATTTCTTCGTCGCGGCCGTCAATTCCAAGTTTGATTTTTTCGGCCGGCACAGGGTGACTCTCGACACCGGCGACAGTGACACCGGAGCTGGCAAAATCCGCTTTGACTTTGGCAAGGGCTGCTTCGTAGTTTGAACGTTCTGTCCGGCTGAGGACTCCACTGACTCCTGAGATGGCATAGTCCACGCCGATCTGTTTACCGACCCGGGTGACGTGGCTCGGTTCCGATCCGTTCATCAGAGCAAACTTAATTCCCGGCTTCCCGGAAGGAGCTGTTCTGCGAGCTGCTCCCTCGGTCAGACCGGTTGCTGCCATTGCGCCGATCGCGCCCTTAATGCCTGTGCGGCGAGTGATCTTTTGCATCGTTCCTGTGCTACCTCTGGAGGAGGAAGATATCACATTTCATGGCCGAAAATACGGCAAAGAACACCAACGCTGTGGAGCCACTTGAGCCATGGATGCGCGGATACCTTGCCGACCTCGATCCGGTTCTTGCCGCAATCCTTTACTCGCTGCAGCAGGTCCGGGAGGATGTGGACCGCTGGAAGACTCTTGTGACCGATGACATTTTGTGGCGCAGGGAGGGCGACATTGCTCCCCTTGGCTACCAATTGCGGCATCTTGCGGGCAGCACAGACCGTCTGATCACCTATGCTCTGGGAGCTTCGTTAAGCGAACAACAACTGGAGTCTTTGCGCGCTGAGGAAAACAGCGATGTCTCGCTGCGGCAAATGCTTTCTGCGCTGGAAGACGCTTTACAGCGAGCGGAAGCAATGGTGAGGTCGACAGACCCACAAAGCCTGGGTGAGGCAAGAGCTCTGGGAAGGAAGCTGATTCCAACGACGCTGGGCGGATTGTTGATCCATACAGCGGAGCATGCGCAGCGCCATGTCGGGGAACTGATTGTGACCATCAAGCTCGCTAGACAGCGACGGTCTCCGTCTCAGGGTTAAGGGGAGTCCAGCCGCGTTCGGATTTGCGAAACTCGTGTTTGTCGCGAGGCTGATATTTGTAGTCTTCCGCAAGCCACTGCTGTGTCTCGACCGTGTCGGCTGAGATCCGGAGTACCTGAAAAGAGTTGCATTCCGATCGGGTTCGGGTCGACAATGCCGTTCCGGCCTGCACGAAAATCGCCGAGTCGCCCTTTGCCCGGAGGCGAAGCGCGGTTGGCCCGGCAAAGCTGATGTGCATGTGTCCAGCAAGCAGGACGTCGATACACTTCACTACCCGGTCCCGGTAGTCATGTTTGCGCCCAATGAGTTCACGATCGGCGAACGAATCGGGCAGATCGAAAGGGTGATGTGTGACCAGTACGCGGACCGCGCCCGGATCGACGGCTTCCATGCGAGCCTCCAGGCGATCCATCTGCCAGCTCCGGATACGTCCGTCGCGGAGGTGCGTGACGCGTGCCGTGTTCAGGCCCAAAACAGCGATTTCCGAGTCGCAGTAGAAAGGTTCGGGATCGTTGGTGACCATTTCCCGAAACAGCTTGAGGCGCTGCGTCGCACGCCGGAGAAGATTGTAGAACGACATGTCATGGTTGCCCGGCACGATGATCCGAACGCCCGGCAGCTGTTGTATGAATTGCATGGCTGCTGCGAATTCCGAAGCGTAGGCATGCTGTGTGAGGTCGCCCGAAACAGCCAGGATATCGGGATTAACGGAACGGATCGCTTCAATCGCGGGTGACACCAGGCGCTCATCGATCTTGCTGAAATGCAGATCGGAAACGTGAACGATCGTCTTCACTTGCCTGGTA
>JACMLA010000097.1 GCA_014379815.1 Bryobacteraceae bacterium
ACCCTCGACACGTTCGTCGTCTGGATCGACGCAGAGAGACCAAATGGGATGCCGTTGGCGATCTCCATCGCGTGGTCGAAGTCCCGGGCTCGCATGATCGCGAGTACAGGTCCGAAGATTTCTTCCTGCGCGATGCGCATCGAATGCTCAACATCTGCAAACACGGTGGGCTCGATGAAGTAGCCCTTGTCGTAGCCAGGACCCGTCAGGCGATTGCCGCCACACTTCGGTTCGCCACACTCCTGACGACCGATCTCAATGTACTTGAGGTTGGTTTCCAGCTGCTTCTGGTCAATCGCCGGGCCGATATGAATCCCGGGTTCCATACCGTTCCCGACCTTCAATTTCCTGACGCCTTCAACCAGCGCGGCCACGAACCGGTCGTAGATGGAATCCTCAACAATTGCACGGCTGGTGGCGGTGCACTTCTGGCCGGTGGAAAAGAATGCTGCGTTAATGACGTTATCTACAGCAGACTGGAAGTCGCAATCAGCGAGGACTATGGTCGGATTTTTTCCACCCATTTCTAACTGGATACGCAGCTGGCGATCCGAAGCTTTGCGATGCAGCGCCAGACCAATCTCGCACGACCCTGTGAAGGACACTGCTTTCAGGGGCTTGGCTTCTATCAGAGGATCGCCCACTTCGCGGCCGGATCCGGCAATGAAGTTCACGACACCTTTCGGGATCCCCGCTTCATGACATGCCTCGATAAGACGCCATGCGCTGAGCGGTGAAACGGAAGCAGGTTTCATCAGCACCGTATTGCCGCAGATCAGAGCGGGAGCAAGCTTCCATGCAGGTATGGCGCTGGGGAAATTCCATGGGGTGATCAGGCCCACCACCCCGATGGCTTTCCGGATCGCGAACATGTGAACCCTCTCCCGTTCGCTTGGCACCTGAATGCCGTTTAGACGAGAGCCTTCGCCCGCAAAATAGCGAAAGATATTGATAGAACGGCGGACTTCGCCTTTGGCCTCCGGGAGCGTCTTGCCCTCTTCCCTCGTCATATCCGCTGCGACATTGTCGAAGTTGCGATCGAGAATATCGGCGACTTTAAATAGATAGTTGCCACGGGCGGGTCCAGGGAGAGCCGACCAGGATGCGAATGCGGTCTGGGCTCCTTCGGCCGCTGCTTCGACCTGGGCCGCAGTTCCTTTTACATGTAGTCCGACAACCTCATCGGTGTTTGCAGGATTGCGATTCTCGAAGGTGTCACCCGACACCCATTCTCCATTGATATAGTTGCGGAACGTTTCTGCCATGTGCCTCTCAGGTGCTCAGGATGGTGAATCAAAACTTAACCGAAGGCGCCTGACGGGACGCCGGATCGGTACGGAAGTATGCGTCATTTCTCTGAAATCCGAAGATTCCAGCCGAAATGCTTTTGGGAAACTTTTCGATTTCCGTGTTATATCTTTGCACGGACTCGTTATAGCGGCGGCGGGACTGTGCGATCCGGTTATCGGTGCCTGCTAATTCGTCCTGCAAACGAAGAAAGTTTTCATTCGATCGCAGCTGAGGATAATTCTCGACGACGATGAGAAGACGACCGATGGCACCATCGAGTTGTTGATTTGCCTGGATCCGTTCCTGCGGGTTACGGGCATTTAGCAAGCCCGCACGTGCGTTGGCGATGGACTCCATAACGTCCTTCTCCTGCTTCGCAAAACCCTTAACGGTCTCCACGAGGTTAGGGATCAGATCCGCTCTTCGCTGCAGATCCACATCAACTTGCGACCAGGTGCCGTTTACAGATTCCCGGTCTGTCACCAGTTCGTTCCTCGAGCCCATGAGCTGGCCACCCACAAGGAGAGCGAGGAGCACTACAACTCCAACGACTACAAGTCCAGCTTTCATAACACCTCAATTTTTACATGCGGTCGATTTGATCGATCACAGAGCTAACCGCAGCCAGATAGGAAGCAAATAAAGCTGGAGAATCCGAGACCGCTCTGGCTTTCTGTTTGCCCTCTCGCAGATCGAGCAGAGTATCAAACGTGTCAGTGGCGATCCCAAAGCGTTCCTTTGCCGCTGCAACTACCTCTCGTTTCCCGAAATGCGGGACATCCCCGGCGATCCACAAAGCATGACGGAACAGAACACAGAAAGTGGAAACAGATTCCAGCATCAGCGTCAACAGAAGCGAGTTGTCAGAGAGCACACCTCCAGCTTTCTGCCGGAGACGAATCAGCTTCGACCGTAGCTCATGCTCCACGTGAGCACGGTAGTACGAAGGATCGATGATCAGATCGCGGAACAGGTCTTCTCCCGCCAGAACAACATGTCTCTCGCGTATATCGTGAAACTCCATCGGGAAGGAATCCACTGAAGTTCGCACTTCCTCGATGCTGAGCAGCAGCGGAGACGGATTCTTCATTTCGCGCCACCAGCGAAACACTGGCTCAGCTTCACGCAGTTCGTCGGGAGTGACTTTGGTGAGAACGCAAAGTATGTTGTAGTCCGACATGGTATCCCGGCCCTCCGATGCAGCACCGGAACCATAAAGAACGACAGAGACCAGCCGGGTCCCGTGGGCTTTCTGCAAACGTTCTACTACTTCGGTTAATAGCCGTTCCATAGAGTTACCAGCTGCCGGAGGAGCCGCCCCCTCCTGAATCCCCACCTCCGAAGCCACCGAAACCGCCTCCGGAATCATAACCGCCGAAGCCTCCTCCACTACGACCGCCGTGCGCCGGACGGTTCAGGACGCTGCCAAGAATCAAGCCTGGCAGGAATCCTCCACCGCCGCCGTAGTAGCCGCCTCCACCTCGGCGTCCGCGTCCCGATAGTAAGGCGAAGAGGACAAAAACCGCGAGGAGAAGCAAAGGCAATGGGAGCTCCGAAGGCTCTTCGCTGGCGCGGCGACGGGGTTGATCGGATTCCGCTATGGTGACGCCTTTGGCTGCGGCGATCCTTTGCCCGAGGCTGTGAGCTGCGGTTCCGAAAGCAGTGCCATAATCGCCGGCCCGCAGAGGGGTCCGCATCTGGCGAAGCAACTCCCCTGCTGTTCCGTCGGTGATGATTGGTTCCAGACCGCGACCCACTTCAAGGCGGCTGTGACGGTCGCGGGTTA
The DNA here is from genome assembly GCA_014379815.1 of Bryobacteraceae bacterium. Next base: position 3,077 of record JACMLA010000097.1, read on the forward strand.
CCAGAAGAAGGAGAAGTCCCTCATCCTTGCCTTTTTTTCCAACACCCCAGGTGCGAAAAAGGTCGTTAGTGAAGTTCTCAAGGTCCGCCCCCTCCAGACTGGGAAGGGTAACGAATGCCATCTGTACGCCGGTGGCACGTTCGACTGCACCACAGTATCGTTCAATTTCTAAGCGTGCGCCAGCATCGATAACCCTCGAGAAATCGCTGAGGTAACCCTCAGCTACAAGCGAGCGGGGCTCAACGGCGAGGGTTGTTACGGACAGGAAAAGGGTAAGGAAACAAAGATGAGACCGCGTCAGCACCGTAATTCGTCGGGACTCAGTTCAATACCGTTCACGCGTCCGAGAACAGTTGCGCCAACCTGCTTTCCACTGAAGAACAATCTCGCGATTTCCTGTACTTCCTCTGCGGTGACTTGTTCGACCGCTTCCACCATCTCGTCGACCGTGTAGAAGCGTCCAAAGAACAACTCCTGCCGGGCCAGGTTGGACATACGGCTTGACGTTGACTCCAGCCCTAGTGCGAGCGAACCCTTTAAATGATCTTTCGCACGACGCAGTTCTTCGTCGGGAATCCTGTCGTTCGCGATAGAGCGGAATTCATCGACAACCATGCCGACTACCTTACGCACATGCGCGGTCGAGGTGCCTGAATAGACGGCCAGGCAGCCCGCGTCACGATACAGATTCAGCTCTGTGAAGATCGAGTAAGCGAGCCCGTGTTTCTCGCGTACATTCTGAAATAGCCGCGAACTCATGCCTCCGCCGAGGATCGTGCTGAGGAGATAGCAGGCATAACGCTGCGGGTGCGCGATGGGCAGTGCGGGAACGCCGATACACAGATGAACCTGTTCCAGAGAACGCTTGCTCTTCAGAATGAGGGGGATCTGAGTCTGCGGAACCGGTTCTGAAGGGGGAGGAGTTCCAGGAGAAAGTTGTCCAAAATACTTGTCAACAAGATCAACAATCTGCGCGTGTTCGATTCGTCCCGCTGCTGTGATGACGATATTTGCGGGAACATACACGTCGCTATGATACGCACGGACGGCTTCCTGCGAGAACGCGCCTATGGAAGCTTTCGTACCGAGAATTGACCTACCCAGTGGATGCTTTTTCCAGAACCGCGAAAAGAATGTTTCATGGACAAGATACTCGGGATTGTCCACTTCCATCTTCAATTCTTCGAGAATGACTCCCTTTTCTTTCTCAATTTCTTCCGGTTGAAACAGAGGACGAAGAACAAGGTCGGCTAATACGTCGAATCCAAGCGTGAGGTGGTCGTCGATGACCTTGGTGTTGTAGCTGACAAGTTCCTTGGCAGTGTATGCGTCAAGATTGCCACCGGTTGAATCGACTACCTTGGCGATCTCTTCCGCACTCCTGTTTTCGGTGCCCTTAAAGAGCATATGTTCCAGAAAATGCGAGATACCGTTCTGCTCGAGGTTTTCGCGACGGGAGCCTGTGCCAATCCAGATTCCCATTGCCACGCTTCGAACGTGGCCCATGGGTTCTGTGATAATGCGAAGTCCATTCGCAAGACTAGTCCGGTTGACGTCTCTTTTCGTTCCAATAGCGGGGGGATTCATCAGCTGCTTTAGGCCTGTTTCGAGTGTAACAGTCGGAGCAGATTAGAACGGTGCCGTCCACGGCCTAAGTTCCAGTGGGTTGGAACTCTCATGTTTCGCGGTGACCTTCACAGCTTTGCTTACCTCGATCAGGTCCGCATCCAGTTCGAGGATATCGAAGCTGGCGACAACACGGTAGTTCCCGGGCGGAAGATTCGCGAAGTAGAAGCCTCCTTTGGTATCGGACAACATCTGAAGAAAACCTCCGGCAGCGCGACGGCCCTCGAGGGTTTCGGGCCATAGAAAGACGGTTACTCCGGGGACAGGTTTTCCATTTTCGGTGACCTGTCCCTCAAGGATCGCGGGCTTGTCCGACAGACGCACAGAAACGTGGGAATCACCGGTTTGCGAAATCCAGCTAGGGTACCACTCATTCAGCTGTTCTGCGGCTTTTCTGCGCTGGCTTCCTTGTGAGGGTGCAGCGACATCGGCCACGTAGTAACCCGGAGGCGCTTCCGCCCGGAACTCCCAGTGTCCGGGAGGCAATGCTGTTTGCCCAAGAGGTATTTCCCGGAGCGGATCGATTTCCGCAATGTTCAAGCGGCGGCCCACGAGTTTGACAGGCACCTGGGTTGCGGCCACCTTTGTGCCACCGACTTCCACCTCAACCACAACCCGGGGTAGAGGCACCAGCGTGAGGTTCACGCCGGGCAAGTCGCCGCTTAAATTGAGTTCCAGAAAAGCGCTCGCTCCCGCGGTCTGAGTGGCTGCGAATAGCTCGTGCGGTCCAGGAGCCAGAGCAGAAAACGCGAAACCTTCACCGCAGCTTGTCTGAAAAAAGCGCTGGCCGGTTTCTGACGACAACGTTACGAGGACGGCACCGTTGAAAGCACACGACACCCTGCCGTTGAGGCCAAAAGTACGCCCAGCCTCGGGGCTGACATCCGCGTACCCGGTGTCTGTATCCAGCGAGACTTCGATTAGTCTCGCGTTATGCGGGAATTGCCCACCGGGGCTAAAAGTAGGAAGCCACCCGGAGCCATCCAACAAAACATGTCCTCCGGAGCGCACCCAATACTTGCCCGGCAGGAGCCCGGGGATCCGGTAGCGGCCCCACTCTTCAGAGCGTGTTGATCCCGCAAACCGCAAAGGCAAGCGGCCATGGTAGGCAACGACTGGAACTCCGGACTCACCTACCCCGTTCTCATCCAGCACACGACCGGTAATCGCACCCCGGTGACGCATGCGGATTTCTGCGAAGAATGAAGAGTCACCTCCGACCGCTATAGGTCTGCCCCGGCCTGCTGGAATTCGCTGTCCCCACGATGCGGGAAAGTACCCCGGATGAGTGGCGATGATGACATACAAACCAGGCGGCACCCGGCTGAATGTAAACTGACCGCTTCTGCCGGTTCTGCTGGAAACAGGAGCGCTGACCACCTTGCCATCAGCTTCCGCAACCGGCAAGAGTGTGACTGCGATGCGGGCCATGGCGCGCCCGGAGGCATGCTCGAGAACAATTCCCTGGATGACACCCGGTCCCGCTAAAGACCACGGCGCGCAGGCGATCAGTAAGGGCAACAAGAAACGCAGAGTGGGCACCACGCCTTTACTTGACGCGACTCAGCCAAAGATCGTGGAGTCATTGACCCGGTACAATCGAGGGAGATGTTGCAGGCGCTTACCGGGCTGGAAATCAAGGATCTGGAGGCAATTCCCGGCTTAGCGAATCCATCGTTTCGCGCCCGCCAGGTTTACCAGTCGCTCTATCAGACAAGAGTACGATCGCTCGACGAGATCACTACGCTCCCGGTTGCTTTGCGAAATCGGATGGGAGCGGACTACTCAGTCGGATTGCCTAACGTTGCTTCGTTCTTTGATTCTGTTGACGGTACCCGGCGCTATCTTCTCGAGTTGTCCGATGGGCGGACTGTGGAGACCGTTCTGATGCCCGAAGAGACTCGGAACACCATCTGCATCTCGTCGCAGGTAGGCTGTCCCGTCGATTGCCAGTTCTGCCTTACGGCGCAGATGGGGATCGAGCGCAATCTGACTGCTGGTGAGATCGCCGGGCAGGTTCTGTTGCTGGCTGCCGATCACAAGCTGGATCCCCGCAGTTCGCAGCTGAATGTGGTCATGATGGGCATGGGAGAGCCGCTGCTCAATCTCGAGAACGTGTTGAAGGCGTCCCGCATCCTGCTGGATCCTGATGGCGTTGGCATGTCGCCACGCCGCATTACTGTCTCTACCTCAGGCATTATTCCGAAAATCGCCGAGTGTGGACGCGAGCCGAATCGCCCTAAACTTGCGATTTCGTTAAACGCTTCTCACGAGGAGCAGCGGCAGTTGCTAATGCCCATCACGCGGAAGTGGCATTTAAAAGATCTGCTGGAAGCATGCCGGTCGTATCCTCTGAGGCCCTGGGAGAAGCTGACGTTCGAGTATGTCCTGCTCGGCGGCGTCAATGACACCGATGCCGATGCGAGTCGGGTCGTTCGTTTGCTCGCCAACCTGAACTGCAAAGTAAATCTGATTGCCTTGAACCCGGGGCCAGGAATACCTTTTCAACAGCCCGAAGCGGGACGGGTAGAAGCGTTCCAGACGATCGTCCGCCGTTCCCTGCCGTGCTTCATCCGCCGGCCGCGCGGTCTCGACATTTACGCCGCGTGTGGCCAGCTAAAGCGGACGACGGAACTAGTGAATCTCGCGGTATGAACCTGCGCGTGCTTGCCGCAGTGTCAGTCGTGTCCCTGCTGGCGAGTTGCACAAGTTCCCGCAAGGCGGTCGTGACTCCTAGCTATGGCCTCTCGCCTGACCGCTCCTTTATTGACCTGCAGCCCGGCTGGCGCTTGCGTGTTGTTACTCCATTGCTGCGCTCCGGCAGGTATCGGATCTCTCCGGAAACGCAGGCGGTGCAAGGGACCGCAATCGAACTCAGGACCGGATCCGACTTTCTCGGCTATGAGCTGGCCTACTACGAAGTACAGTCTGGCGCACGCATACGACTCCAGTCTGTAGAGGCTACTGTGGATGGCAAGAAGGAGTCGCGAAAGATACCCGCCGCG